>CAYGKX010000093.1:0-11621 GCA_964350225.1 uncultured Rhodospirillaceae bacterium
AAGACGGACTGGTGAGGCCACCAAGCATCGATCAGCGAAGAACCCGCGGATAGAACCTGTCCAGCATTGGCTGCTCGATGCCAAGGGCCCCAGGTTGAGGGAGGACGTGGGTGGCCGATGGAAGTTCATCGGCTGGATTGCCCCTTTCATCCTGCACCGTAATGCATGGAACGAATTGACATGGAATGCGTCGGCAGAAGATATCCTGATATGGCGGATGGCCGAAACCAGGCAGACGAATTAAGACGGGTTGGATAATTGCGCGAAGGTAGGCTGCGCCGTTTTCTCGGAAGCCGCTCGCAAGGCGAAGGAACTCGGCCAGCCGCTGATCCTCGACTACTGATCACTTAGCTTGTTGGGCGGGGTTTACCCGAAGAACCGCGCATACAGCCGCTCCAGGCCCGGCTCCTCGATGCCGAGGGCGCGGAGGTGGTCGACGGTCTGTCTGAGATAGTCGCGGTTGGGGCCGCGGCCGCCGGCGGCGGCGGCGACGCGGGCGGCGATCTCGGCGTCGGCCAGGTCGGGGACGAAATCGGCGTGTGAGGGGTCCGGCAGGTAGGTGAGGGCTAAGACGCCTTTTTGGCCCGGGGCAGACGCTCCGCCCGTTTCCCCGTCCACACCCGGAGCCCGCCGGACACCCGGCGTCGCGGCGCCGAGATGGATGGCGACCGTCGCCTCCCGGTAGATGTAGCCGGGAACCTCCCGTTCCCAGAGATAGGCACGGACGTCGGGCACATCGGCGGGTGCGACGCGGAACGCCATGCCCGTGCAGGCAACCTCTACCGCCGGGGCGAGGCCCATGACCAGTCCCGGTACTTCGGCCGTGCCCCGATGACGGCGCGAGACGACGCAGAGCGCCCGCCGGTAGCCCGGCAGCGCCGCCGCCCGCGCCTCGACATACGGAAAACCCGGGTCCCACATGAGCGAGCCGTAACCGAAAACCCAGAAGGGGTCCGGCAGACCGTCGACGGGTGTGTCGGGCGAAGGTGGCACGGACGTCATCGCGGCCAAATGGACGGTTCAGCCATCCGCGTCAAGGGCCGGCAGGCCAGGCCGGTGCCCGTCTTCCCGCCCTTCGAAGCGCGCTCCGCGCACCTCAGGCCGAGCCGACGACAAGAGCGACAGGGCTCCAAGAAGGCACAAGCCGACGTTGCGCAGCCTGTGCCGTCGATCCGATGTCAGCTTCCTTTTCCGTTTCTCCGGGGGTGTCAAGGACGCAGCCGGCTGCGCCGGTGGCCCGCAGGGCCATCCTTGACACCCCCGGAGAAACGGAACACCGGGCAACCATCGGATCGACGGCGCCATGTGGCGGGCGGGATCCTGACCGAGCAAAGTGAACGGCGGAGATGGCGTCCGCCTATAGAGCCGGGGTTGCGCCAAGGAGAGGCGCCTGGCGCTAACGTTTCGGAGCGTCTGCGCCCTGGGCTTCCGGATCGGCGGCCGAATTCTCACCTGACCTGCCCGGGCCGCCGTCGCCGTCCGTCCCTTCGCCGTCCTCACCCTCCGCCACCACGACCTTCTCGTCCTCCCACTCGTGCTGGCGGGCGTCGACGATGCCGCGGCGGATGGCGCGGGTGCGGACGAACAGGTCCTCGAGGGTCTGGCCGTCGCCCTTTCGGATGGCGCGCTGCAGCGCCGTCAGGTCCTCGACGAACCGGCCGAGCAGTTCCATCACCGCCTCCCGGTTGGTCAGGAAGACGTCGCGCCACATCACCGGGTCGGAGGCGGCGATGCGGGTGAAATCCCGGAAGCCGCCAGCGGCGAACTTGAAGACCTCCGATTTCAGGTCGTCCTGAAGGTCGACCGCCGTCCCGACGATCGTGTAGGCGATGAGATGCGGGACGTGGGAGGTGATCGCGAGAACCAGGTCGTGATGCTCCGCATCCATCACCTCGACCTGCATGCCCGCAGCGCGCCACATCCTGGCGACGGCCTCGACCGCGCTCGCCGCCTCCCCCGGCGCCGGAGTCAGGACGCACCAGCGGCCCTCGAACAGCTCCGGAAAGCCCGCGTCCGGACCGCTATGTTCGGTCCCGGCGACCGGATGGCCCGGGACGATATGGATGCCGGACGGCAGCGCGTCCCGGAGGTCCGCCAGCGCCGATTGCTTGCAGGACCCCGTGTCGGTCACGATCGTCCCCGGCGCCAGATGCGGGGCGATGGCCTCCCCGATCGCCCGGATGCTGCGCATCGGCGTCGCGAGGATGACGAGGTCCGCCCCCGTCACGGCCGCGATGATGTCGTCCAGCGCCCGGTCGACCATGCCCAGATCCCGCGCCCGGACCAGATGCTCCGGATCGGCGTCATGGCCCACGACCTCCCTCGCCAGCCGCGGCCCGTGCCAGGTCGACCCTTCCGGCGCCCGCCCGGTCAGCCGCCAGGCGAGCGAGGAGCCGATCAGGCCCAGGCCGACGACGGCGACGCGGTCGAACAGGGGCTCCGCCTGCGTCATCGGATCAGCCGGCCACGAAGTCGGCGAGCGCATCGACGACGGCCTGCATCTCGAGCCCCTTGCCGATGGTCACACGCAGGCAATCGGGCAGGCCATAACCCGCCACCGACCGGGGAATGATGCCCCGGGCGTTCAGATGGGCGAGCGCCGCCGCCGCATCCTTGCCCTGCTCGTCGGGGAAGCGGACGAGAACGAAGTTGCCGACGCTCGGTACAACCGTGAGACCGATCCCGCGGACCTTCTCGCTGAACCAGGGCAGCCACTCGTCGTTATGGGTGCGCGCCCGGTCGGTATGGGCCACATCGTTCAGCGCCGCGATGCCGGCGGCCTGGGCCGCGGCATTGACGTTGAACGGTCCGCGCGAGCGGTTCAGGACATCGGCCACCGCTGGAGACGCGTAGCACCAGCCGAGGCGAAGGGCCGCCAGGCCGTATATCTTCGAGAAGGTCCGGGTCATGACGACATTTGCGTTCACGCGGGCCAGCTCGACGCCGGAGGTGTAGTCGTTCCGGCTGACGAATTCCGCATAGGCCGCGTCGATGACCAGAAGGACATGCCCCGGCAGCCCGGCATGCAGCCGCGCCATCTCCTCGGTGGTGAGATAGCTGCCGGTGGGGTTGTTCGGGTTGGCGATGAAGACGATCTTCGTCTTCTCCGTCACCCGGGCAAGGAAGGCATCGACATCCGCCGTCAGGTCGGTTTCCGGCGCGACGACCGGGGTCGCGCCGGCCGCAAGGGTGGCGATCGGATACATGGCGAAGCCATGCTCGCTGAACAGGACCTCGTCGCCCGGCCCGGCGTAGGCCTTTGTCAGAAGCGAGATCAATTCGTCCGACCCGTTGGCGCAGACGATCCGCTCCGCTTCGATACCGTGATGGGTCGCCAGCGCGCCGCGCAGGGCTCCTGCATGCCCATCCGGATAGAAATGCAGGTTCTCCGCCTGGCCGCGATAGGCCTCGACGGCGCGGGGGCTCGGCCCCAGGGCACCTTCGTTCGATGCGAGGCGGATCGGCTCTGCGATCCCTGACAGCTTGCTCTCGCCGCCGACATAGGCGGCAATCTCCAGTATTCCGGGACGGGGGGTGGGTGCACTCATGGCGCGGGACATTTCTTCGGCTGATTGAGGATTGTTGTGACGGTGGCGGCGCCCCGCCCGTTCAGCGGGACAGGCGGATGGGCGCGGGATAGGCGCCCAGCCAGTATTGGTTCTTCACGCCGTCGACCGGGTCGGTCAGGCTGGCGTCGTCCGGCGGTACGTAGCGGCCGACCTCCAGCAGCCACAGGCCGCGGGCCTGGGCGATCCGGCGGACCGGGGCCGTGCCCAGGCGCGCGAGCGTATCCTCCCCGGCGAGGCTCTCCGGCTCCAGCGCGATCAGCGTCCGGTCATCGCCACTGTCGCCGGGAATGCCGCGCCCGACGACGAGATAGGCGACATCGCCGTCATCGGCGAAGGGCAGCATCCACAAGACGCTCAGCCCCTCTCCCCGGGTCCGGCGGCGGGCGAGAACGGGCCACCAGGGACCGGCTTCGCCATCGACAGGCAGGGGCAGCAGGACCGCGTCGGTCCGGCCCGTCATGACGGCCTCCAGCGGCCGCTTTGTCTCGGTCAGGGTCGCGATATCGCCGAAATGGGAGCGGGCGACGCCGTAGGCGCGGCCGTCCTCCGCCGGCACAGCGACGGAATAGCCGCCCTGCACGGTGACGGAGGCGGAGATGATCTCCCGCCAGATGCGCAGGAGGCTGGTCGTCGGAAAGGCGCCCTTGTGGGCATCCACGATGCGCCGGAGGATCGCCGCCTCGCGCGCAGGCCGCACGATCGGCGCGTCGCTCGCGCCCTTGGTCTGACCGACCTTCTTGACGACGCCCGCACGCTTCATCAACAGGTCGTGGATCGCCCCGTCGATACGGTCGATCTCCTGCCTGAGACTATCGAGCGCGTCGGGCGCTGCGGTCATGTCACGGTCCGGTTGCGGGTGGAAAGAGCGATAGTCTTAGTCGGCGGCCGGGGCGAAATCAAAGAAAAGTGTGGCGGGCGGCAGCCATGCAAACGTTGACTTTGCCGCCGCATGTTACCTAGCTAACCGCCCAGCCCGACGGTCATTCCCGGACCGGGCGGCCAACCCGCCGGCGTGCCGGCGCCAGGAAGACACGTGCGATGCCGATCAAGATTCCGGACGATTTACCCGCCGCCAAGACCCTGAAGGCCGAAGGGGTCGTTGTCATCGAGGAAAACGAGGCGATGCGCCAGGACATCCGCCCGATGCGGATCGCCGTCCTGAACCTGATGCCGGAGAAGATAAAGACCGAGACGCAACTCTCGCGCCTGCTGGGCGCGACACCGCTTCAGATCGAGCTGACCCTGCTGACAACCGGCTCCTACACGCCGACCAACACGCCGCAGGAGCACATGCTGGCCTTCTACCAGCCCTGGCACGAGGTCCGGGACCAGAAGTTCGACGGGCTGATCATCACCGGCGCACCGGTCGAGGAGATGCCGTTCGAGGACGTCATTTACTGGCAGGAGCTGAAGGACATCCTGGACTGGGCGCGGACCAACGTCTTCCGCAGCTTCAACATCTGCTGGGGCGGCCAGGCCGCGCTCTATCACTATTACGGCATCCCGAAATATCTCCTCGAGAGCAAGCTGTCGGGGGTCTTCACGCACCGCATCCACCGGCGGAGCGCCGACCTGCTGCGCGGCTTCAACGACAATGTGACGGTGCCCGTCTCGCGCTGGACCGAGGTGCGGGAGCGGGACGTCACGCGACACAATTCGCTGGAGATCCTGCTGTCCTCGGACGAGGCGGGCATCTGCCTGATCCAGGACGCCCCGATGGGCAACGTCTACATGTTCAACCACCTGGAATACGACCGGCACACCCTGTCGGACGAATATTCCCGCGACCGGAAGGCGCGTCCGGGCGAGGCACGGGTGCCGGAGCACTACTTTCCGGACGACGATCCGGCGAAGACCCCGTCGAACACCTGGCGCGCCCATGGCCACCTGCTGTTCGGCAACTGGATCAACGAGATGTATCAGTCCATCCCGTTCGACCCGAACGACATCAACGAGGACAAGTCCCCCCGCCCGCGCGGCGTGGCGGCCTGACAGGTCCCCCTGCCGGCGCCCGGCGCTCGGCCTTGCGGGCGGCGGCGGCCGGCGCGACCGGGATCGGCACGGTGCGCCGGCCCGCAGCCTCGCCGACGGGAATGGCGGCCAGCGTGTCCTTCCGCGCCTCGGCCAGCATGACGCCGGCGAGCGGCTTCAACCAACGCCGCCCGACCCGCTCGACCGCGGGTGCCGCCTTGAGCAGCCAGCGGGAGCGGAGCGGCGGAAAGAAGAGCGCATTCTCGACCCGTTCCGGCGCGAACATCGCCTCCTTCAGGGTGCGCTTGAGCTGACCTTCGGTAAAGGGGCGGCCATGGCCGAAAGGCGTCCTCTCCATCCGGGCCCATAGGCCCCGGCGACTGGGGGTGACGACGATCAGCCGGCCGTCGTCCGCCATCACGCGCCAGACCTCCCGCAACATGGCGCGCAGCGCTTCGCTGGCCTCCAGCGCGTGGATCAGCAGCATGCGGTCGACCGAGAGGTCGGCCAGGGGCAAATGCGCCTCCTCGGTAAGGGCGACGGCAACCGGCCCGTCGGTGGGCCACGCCCAGACACCCTGCTGCACCGGCATCAGCGCGACCGCGCGCCGGGCCTCGCCGTTGAAGAGGCGCAGGAACGGGGCGGCGTAGCCGAAGCCCACCATGTCGAGGTCCTTCACGTCCGGCCACATGGCACGCAGCCGCCGGCGAATAAGGCGCCGCGCGACGAGGCCGGTGCCGGTCCCGTAGAAAGTCCTCAGATCCGAAACGTCGTTCCACATCGGTCCGGCCGATCGCCCCCGTCATGCAAAATTTGCAGCCGGGCGTTCGCTGGCCCCGCCCGGCGGCCGATGGTAGGCTCCCATTCCAACGTCCGAAGTGCAATCACCCAGCGGCAATCCGAACATGGCCAAGCTCGAGATCCAGCAGGTTCCCGTCCTGAACGACAACTATGTCTATCTGGCACACGAACCGGAGAGCGGTATGACCGCCGTGGTCGACCCGGCGATTGCCGATGCGCCGATGGAGGCGGCAGCGGCGCGCGGCTGGAAGATCACCCACATCCTCAACACCCATCACCATGGCGACCATGTCGGGGGCAACATGGCGATCAAGGAGGCGACCGGCTGCACCATCGTCGGCCCCCGCGCCGATCGCGACCGGATCCCGGGGATCGACGTGGAGGTCGGCGACGGCGACAGCTACGACCTGGGTGCGGCACGGGCGGAGGTGTTTGATGTTCCCGGCCATACACGGGGGCATATCGCCTACTGGTTTTCCGAAAGCGACGCGCTTTTCTGCGGCGACACCCTGTTCATCCTCGGCTGCGGACGGGTCTTCGAAGGCACCATGGCCCAGATGTGGACGAGCCTGGACAAGCTGCGCGCCCTGCCCGACACCACCCGCATCTACTGCGCCCACGAATATACGCAGGCCAACGCCCGCTTCGCCCTGACCGTCGATCCGGAGAACGAGGCGCTGCTGGCCCGCGCGGCGGAGATCGACGCGGCCCGCGCCCGGGGCGAGCCGACGGTGCCCGACACATTGGGCAAGGAACGGGCGACCAACCCCTTCCTGCGGGCGGACGCGGCATCCCTCGCCGCGGCCGTAGGCCTGTCGGGAGGCGACCCGGTCAGGGTCTTCGCCGAGGTACGCGAACGCAAAGACAATTTCCGCGGATAAGGAACCGACCAGATGCGCCTTTACTACTCCCTCGCCTCTCCCTTCGTTCGCCGGGTCATGGTCGCGGCTCTTGAACTCGGCCTGGAAGACCGGATCGAGAAGGTCGAAGTGGCCACGACGCCGGTCAAACCGGACCCGAAACTCGCGGGGGCGAACCCGGTGCGGAAAATCCCGGCGCTCGAAACGGACGATGGTCTGCTGCTGTACGATTCGTCGGTCATCACGGAGTATCTGGACGTACTCGGCGGCGGAAAGCTGCTGCCAGCCACCGGCACCGAGCGCTGGACGGTGAAGCGTCGGGAATCGCTGGGCGCGGGGCTTTTGGAGGCGGCGGTGCTCGTCCGCTACGAGACCTTCATCCGGCCGGAACACAAACGCTGGGACGATTGGATCGACGCCCAGCTCGGCAAGGTCGACGGCGCCCTGACCCAGATGAACGAGGATGTCGCCGGTTTCGGCGACTCCCCCGATCTGGGGCAGATCGCCTTTGGCTGCGCCTGCGGATACCTGGATTTCCGCTTCGCCGACATCGGCTGGCGCGACGATCACCCGGCGCTCGCAGACTGGTATGCCGGGTTCGCCGAACGCCCCTCGATGAAGGCCACCGCCCCCAACTGACGGACCGCCGCAGATGAAGCTCTTCTGGGCGCCGACCTCACCATACGTGCGCAAAGTCATGGTCGTCGCCCACGAGGCGGGCGTGGCCGACCGTCTGCAGCTGATCGAAACCACGCCGCAGGCGGTGGTCGACGATGTCGGCCCGTCCAATCCGCTTGCCCAGATACCCGCCCTCGAGATCGAGCCCGACACCTGGATTTACGACTCGTTGGTGATCGCCGAGTATCTTGACGCCATGGCGGATCGGAGACTTTTTCCGCCGGCCGGACCGGCACGCTGGACTGCCCTCCGGCGGCACGCCCTTGGCCACGGGGTGATCGACCTCGGCAATCAGGAGCTCAACATGCGTCGCCTGCCCCCGGGGGAGCAGTCTCCCACGCTTGCGGACAAACGCCGAGCCGCGCTCGACCGGGCGCTCGATGCGCTCGACGCGGAAGCCCCCCAGCTCGCGACGGATGCACCGACGATCGGAGAGATCGCCATCGGCTGCGGGCTCTTCTATCTCGATTTCCGCTTTCCAGAGGCGCCCTGGCGAGAGACCCGGCCGGCGCTCGCCGCCTGGGCCGACGGCCTGTCCGTCCGCACCTCCTTCCAGGCCACCCGCCCGGTCGCACTGTGAGCGCGACCGGCGAGGCAGGTCACGCCGGACACAGCCACGCTTCGACGAACGAGAACCGCACCTTCTGGGCGGCGATCCTGACTTGCGGCTTCATGCTGGCGGAAGCGATCGGGGGCCTTCTTTCCGGGTCGCTCGCCCTCCTTGCCGACGCTGCGCACATGCTGACCGACGGCGCGGCCCTGGCCCTCGCCTGGGTCGGCTTCCGGCTGGCACGCCGTCCCCCGGACAAGAAGCGCACATATGGCTTCGACCGGTTCCAGATCCTCTTCGCCTTCGCCAACGGCCTGACCCTCATCGCCCTGGTCGTCTGGATCACATACGAGGCCATCGACCGCCTCTTTCAGCCCGTCGAGGTGTTGGGCGGCCCGATGCTCGCCGTGGCCATCCTGGGCCTATTGGTCAACATCGGCGCCTTCTACCTGCTGCACGGAGCGGACCGCGAAAACCTGAACATCCGCGGCGCGATGCTGCATGTGCTCGGCGACCTTCTCGGCTCCGTCGCCGCGATCGTCGCCGCCTTCGTCATCCTGCTGACCGGCTGGATGCCGATCGACCCGATCCTGTCCGTCTTCGTCGTCCTGCTGATCCTGCGCAGCGCGGTACGGCTGGTTGCCGAATCGACCCACATCCTCATCGAGGGCGCGCCGTCGGCCGACCTCGTGAAACAGGTGTCGCAGGACATCGTCAACGAGATCGACGCCGTGGAGGACGTCCACCACCTCCACATCTGGTCGCTGACCCAGGAACGGCCGCTGGCGACCCTGCATGCCCGGGTCCGGCGCGGCATGCCGACCGTCCCGGTCGCGTCCGAAATTGTCTACTTGCTGCAAACGAAGCACGGGATCGGCCATGTCACGGTCCAGATCGAATTTGAGGAATGCCTGGACGATTGACACCGCGTCCCGCCAGGGACGCTTTTCAGCGCGCGCGGCGGATCAGCGCCTGGGCGGCGAGAACCGCGCCGCCCGTGATCAAGAGGCAGGCGATGCCCACCGCCCAGGTCAGGCGGCCCTGGCCGAAGGCGATCAGGATCAGGGTCGAGAGCAGCGGGGCCGCGTAGGAAAAGGCGCCGAGCGCCCGGATGTCTCCATGTTTGACCCCATGGTCCCAGGTGAAGAAAGCGAGCCCGACCGGCCCGAGGCCAAGGGCAAGGACGGCTGCCCACTCCCAGCCCGAGGGCCAGACCGTCGTCTCCAGAACCAAGTGTGCGGCGTAGCCGAGCACGGCGGTTACGGCGCAGAAGCCGCCGACGCTGTCGGACGGGATCTGCCCGAAGCGGCGGCTGACCACCGAATAGGTCGACCAGGTCAGGGCGCACACCGCCGCCGCCCCATATCCCAGGGCATATTCCGACCGGAAATCGAGCCCCTGCCCGCCGGTGATGAGGAGGAAAGTGCCGGCGAGCCCCAGCAACACGCCGGCGAGATGGAACCAGCGCAGCCGTTCGCCGGGCAGGAGAGCTGAAAAGACGACGATCAGCAGCGGCCAGAGATAGGCGATGAGCCCCGCTTCCACCGGCGGCGCGTTGCGGAGCGCGAGGAAATAGAAGAAGTGATAGCCAAACAGGCCGCCCACGCCGAGCAGCCAGACCGGCGCCGGCAGCCGCAGGCGGGCAGCGATCGATCCGCCCGCGACCAGCCACTTGCCCAGCATCAGGAGGGTCGCGATCGTGAAGGTCAGGCCGACCATGAGAAAGGGCGGGACGGTACCGGAAAGTGCGGTGAAGAGCGCCAGGGTCGCCCACATCAGCACCGCTGTCCCGCCAATCAGGGTCGCGCGGACCTCTTGCGCGGGCTCTCCGGCGGATGGGGGGACATTGGTGGGCGGTTCGGTCATGGCGCCCCCGTGTATCGGGCGCGGCGAGACCGATCAAGAGGCCCGCCCTGGATAGAGCGCCTAGCGCCCGGCGCCGTGCCGGCGCTCAGCGGACATCCTCACGATGCGGATGGTTTCGTCCCAGGCGACATAGTCGCCGATCTCGTTCGGGTCGATCCAGACGAGCCCGTCGGCATCGCCGCCGGGTCTTGGGTCGCCCGCGACCCAGTCGGCCTCGAAGTCGATCAAGGTATAGTGAAAATCGATGCCCCCCGTGCCGTTGCGCACGACGGCGTCGATGACGTCGAGGAGCGGACCGACGGCGATTTCGACCCCGGCCTCCTCCTGCACCTCCCGCATCGCCGTCTCGCGGACGGTCTCGGCGAATTCCTGCTTGCCGCCCGGCAGCGACCATTGTCCCTTGCGGGGCGCCTGGCCGCGGCGGATGAGCAGGACCTTGCCCGCCTTCCAGACGACGACGCCGACCCCGACGAGCGGTCGCTCAGCGGGACCGGCGGTCATGTCGCGTTCGGATACGGGAAACAGGGCACCGCTTGCGTCCGGTGCCTCAATACATGTGCTGGCCACCGTTGATCGACATGGTCGACCCGGTGATGAAGTCGGCCTCGTCCGCCACGAGGAAGAGGACCCCGCGGGCGATATCCTCCGCCTTCCCGAGACGCCCCATCGGGATCCCGGCAACGATCTTCTCCAGGACGTTCGGCGGCACGGCGCGGACCATGTCGGTGTCGACATAGCCCGGCGCGATCGCGTTGACCGTGATGCCCTGGGCGGCACCTTCCTGGGCCAGCGCCTTGGTGAAGCCGTGGATGCCCGACTTGGCGGCGGCGTAGTTCACCTGGCCGTACTGGCCGGCCTGGCCGTTGACCGAACCGATGTTGACGATCCGGCCAAACTTCCGTGCGCGCATGCCCTCGATGACGTGACGGCAGCAATTGTAGCAGGAGGTAAGGTTGGTGCGGATCACATCCTCCCAGTTCTCGTGCGACATGCGGTGCAAGGTGCCGTCGCGGGTGATGCCGGCATTGTTGACGAGGACGTCGATCGGCCCGAGATCCTCTTCGATCTGCTTGATGCCGGCGCCGACCGCCTCGAAATCGCCAACGTCGAACTTGTAGGCCTTGATCCCGGTCCGGTCGGAAAACTCCTTCGCCCGCTCGTCGTTGCCAGCATAGTTCGCCGCCACGGCATATCCCGCATTCTTGAGACCGAGCGAAATCGCCTCGCCGATGCCGCGGGTTCCGCCTGTCACCAATGCCACTCTCGCCATGTCTTCACCCTCCCAGTCGCTGGTTAGCCCGGTCTTGACGACCCGGCAGATCCGTC
>CAYGKX010000093.1:11631-11838 GCA_964350225.1 uncultured Rhodospirillaceae bacterium
GCCAGCGTTTTTCAGGGCGATAGAAATGGCAGCGCCGATGCCACGGGTGCCGCCTGTTACGATAGCCACTCTTGCCATTTTTGTTTCCTCGTTGCGTTAGAAAAACTTGTTTTAAGTAACAAAACACTACCTGTCTCGATAGCCAATTTTCTGCAATGCCGTGCCAATTTCCACGAGAATGGCCGGGTCATCAATCGTTGCTGGCGT
>CAYGKX010000094.1:0-3139 GCA_964350225.1 uncultured Rhodospirillaceae bacterium
CCTTCGACAGGCTGAGGGTGAGGTGATCGAGCCATCTGATCGACTGGTTTAGGTGACGGGGGGAGGTGTCGGGTCCGCGGCCAGTGGTTTCGGATTCCTGGCCAACGCCAACGTCCATCCTGTTCCCCAATAGCCTCACCCCCAGCCTGTCGAAGGGCCAGGGGTCGGCTCGCCTCCTCAGCCGCGGAGGACGCCGCCCGTCTGCTTCGCGACGTTGGCCACGATTTTCTCGCCGACCGCGTCGATCTCCTCGTCGGTCAGCGTCTTGTCGGTCGGCTGCAGGGTGACGGCGATGGCCACCGATTTCTTGCCGTCCTCAATCCCCGTACCCTCGTAGACGTCGAAAATCTCGGTCCCGGCGATCAGTGCCTTGTCCGCCCCCTGGGCGGCGCGGACGATCTTGTCCGCCGGGGTGCCGGCGTCGACGACGAAGGCGAAGTCCCGCTCGACCGGCTGGAAGGGCGACGGGCGGAGGAGCGGGCGGGTCTTGGAAGCCTTGTCCTTCACCGGCGGCAGATTGTCGAAATAGACCTCGAACCCGGCCACAGGCCCCTTGACGTCCAGTGCCTTCAGGACACGCGGATGAACCTCGCCGAAATGGGCGAGGACGCGGTTGCCGAGCTTCAGCGCGCCGACCCGGCCGGGGTGGTACCAGCCCGGGCCTTCCGCCGCGATCTGGGCGTTGGCGACCGGCGCACCGGCAGCGCCGAGGGCGGCCAGGGCGTCTGCCTTGGCGTCGAAGACGTCGACGGGCCGGGGCTTCGCCTCCCAGTGGCGCGGCGTCGCGTTGCCCGCGCGGATGCCCGCGCCGACCAGGGCCTGGTCTTCCGGCTTCGCGCCGCGGTAATGGGGGCCGACTTCGAACAGGGCGACGTCGGCATAACCCCGCGCCGCGTTCCGTCCGGCGGCCTGGATCAGATTGGGCAGGATCGACGGCCGCATCTCGTCCAGATCGGTCGAAATGGGGTTGGTCAGGCGCGTCGCCGCGTCGCCGCCGTCGAACAGTGCCGCGTGCTGGCCGTCCATGAAGGACCAGGTCACCGCCTCCAGCATGCCGCGTGCCGCGAGCGCCCGCCGGGCGAGGCGGACCCGCCGCTGGGCCGGGGTGACGGTCTGGGTCGGCAGGGCGCCGTCCAGGGTCATCGGCACGACCGGGATGTGGTCGTAGCCCCAGACCCGCAGGATGTCCTCGATCAGGTCGGCCTCGCCGTCGACGTCGAAAATGCGCCAGGACGGAACGTCGACCGTCCAGGTCTCCCCTTTGCCTTCGATGGTGAAGCCCTGGGCCGTCAGGATCCGCTCCATCTCGTCCTCGGGCACCTCGACGCCGCCCAGCGCCGAGATCCGCGCGGGCCGGAAGGTGACGGTTTTCCGCCAGTCGGGCAGGGTGCCGGCGGAGACCACATGGCTCGCCTCGCCCCCGCACAGTTCCAGCACCAGCCGGGCGGCAACCTCGGCGCCCCAGTCGGCGGACAGCGGATCGACCCCGCGCTCGAAGCGGTAGCGGGCGTCGGAGTTGATGTTCAGTTCCCGGCCCGTCCGCGCGACCATCTTCTCATCGAAGAGGGCAACCTCGAGAAAGACGTTCGTCGTTTCCTCGGTGCAGCCGGATAACTCTCCGCCCATGACGCCGCCGATGCCTTCCGGGCCGTTCTCGTCGGCGATGACGACCATCTCGCCGTCCAGCTTGTAGGTGCGGCCGTCCAGCGCCTCGATCACCTCGCCGGGGCGGGCCATGCGCATCGTCGGGTTGCCCTTCACCTTGTCGGCGTCGAAGACATGCAGCGGGCGGCCCAGGTCGTAGGTGACATAGTTGGTGATGTCGACAAGGGCGCTGATCGGGCGCAGGCCGATGGCGCGCAGGCGGCGCTGCATCCAGTCCGGGCTCGGACCGTTGGTCACGCCGCGGAAATAGCGGCCGACGACATAGGGGCAAAGCCCGCCTGTTTCGCCCGGCAGGTCGCGTTCCCAGGCGAGCGGGCTGTCGAAGCTGCCGGCGACGGGCGCCGCGTCGAACTGCTTCAGGGTGCCGATGCCGGCCGCCGCCAGATCGCGGGCGATGCCGTAGACACCCAGCGCATCCTGCCGGTTCGGCGTGATGGGGATCTCGATGACCGGGTCGTCCAGACCCATGATTTGCGCAAAGGGGGCGCCGACCGGCGCGTCGTCGGCCAATTCGATGATGCCCTCATGGTCGTCCGACAGGCCCATCTCCCGTTCCGAGCAGAGCATACCGTTGGATTCGACGCCACGGATCACACCCTTCTTCAGGTCCATCCCGGTGCCCGGCACATGGGTGCCCGCCGGCGCGAAGACGCCCTTCATACCGGCCCGCGCGTTGGGCGCTCCGCAGACGACCTGAACCTCTTCCGACCCCGTGTCGACGACGCAGACCTGCAGCCGGTCGGCGTTCGGGTGCCGCTCCGCGCTCTTGACGTAGCCGACCGTAAACGCGCCCAGCGCCGCCGCCGGATCGGTCACATCCTCGACCTCCAGGCCGATATTGGTCAGTGCCTCGGCGATCTCCTCGAGCGAGGCGCCGGTTTCCAGGTGGTCCTTGAGCCAGGACAGGGTGAATTTCATGGTCGTCCAAGGGGCTTCGGGTTGGTTCGGAACGCCGGGCTGTATTCCACAGCTACCGCCGGGAGGCAAGCCGGGGCGGTCGATACTCCAGATGAGCCTGATGGCCTCCCTACCTCAAGGGCAAGGAGATCGAGGCCATGCCGTCAGATTGCATAGACGCCTTCCTGTCCGGTGATCAGACGGCGCAATGCCTGGTGATCCTCGTCCGGCGGCGCGCTGCGGCTGATGCGCTCGGCCTTGAGCCGGTTGAGTTGGGCGAGCATCGCCTGATGCCGGGTCGCCCGCTGGCGGGTCACGTCGTAGGGCGATTCGATCAGGATGTCGGCCGTGCTCGTGATGCCGTCGACCCACCAGGGCTGGGGGTCGATCCGCGGGCGACCAAGGATGTAGACCCGATCCAGCTCCCGGAAGACGAGGGTCGGGAGTGTATTCTCGATCCGCCGGAAAAGCGCAGCGACGTTGGCCTCCGCGTCGAGGTCCTCGAAGAAGCCCATTCGATAGAGGCGAACCAGCAGGATCGGCACGTCGACATGGACGGTCTCGACCGTCACGCCAT
>CAYGKX010000094.1:3149-4703 GCA_964350225.1 uncultured Rhodospirillaceae bacterium
AGGCGCAGCGGCGGCGAACGGCCGGGGGCAGTCGCCCCCAGGATGCGCCGGCGGGCCTCCGGCGCCAGCTCGTACTGCCAGTCGTTGAATGTTTCGAGGAGCGCGTTCTCCTCGATGTCGGGCAGGGCGCCACTGCCCCCGTAACGGAAGGCTTCGAGGCAACCGACCCCTTCCGGCGAGGTCAGCCAGACCGGCACCGGCATGTCGGCAGGGCCGAGATTTGCGAGGACGGTCGAGACATTCAGGCTGTCGCCGACGACGGCATAGCCGCGTGACAGGATGAAGCTCTGGATCACGCGGCGCGCCTCCGGCGGCACAGGCCCGTTCGCCTTGCCCTTCACCTGCAGGACGTGGCCGCCCGGATCGACCTCGATGGTCGCCAGCGACGTGCCGTCTGGGGCGCGGACCGAATAGATCTCGCATTCGCCCATCGCGACTTCATCGTCATAGATCGCGACGCAATGGCGCATGCGCTCGCCTTCGAGGATCAGACTGCGACGGGTCGTCAACTGGACCACGATGAGCCCGCCCGCGCTCGAACCGCCCTCCCGGTAGACCGGGATGGCGCCCGGCCCGGTCGGGCCGTTGTTCGTGGCCCGCTGTGCCCGGCGCCAGACCTCCGCCCGCGTCTTGGCCTGACGGAAGCCCAGGCGGTCCAGCTTCAGGCGCGAGCCCCGGCTCAACTCGTCGTCGAGATACTCGATCAGCCGCCGGATGTCGCGGTTCAGCCGGCCGTCGAGCAGCAGCCAGACGACCGTGTCGCCGCGGTCCAGCGCCCGGTCCAGCCACGCCGGGTGAGGCGGGTCGAGCGGCCGCGGCTCTTCCCAGCGCGGGGCGTCCGGCGCGACGCGCTGGAAAGCGCCCGTCGCGGGATGGCGTTGGACGAAATCGAAGCGGGGATGGCTGCGCAGGATCCAGTTCCGCACAACCAGGCTCACCCAGTCCGCCACGGCCGCATGGTTCGCCAACAGCGCCACGGCCGCACAGAAATTGTCGACCGCCTCACCATTCAGAACGTTGCGCGCGGTGCCTTTCGCCATCGCACAGACCCAATCATGTCGCCGGAGTCGGAGATACGAACGGCAACCTAGCGACATTCCCTCTCCCTTCCCACGGGAGAGGGCGGTGAGGGGGTGTTCTTGCCGAGAGGGGGTGGGGAGGGGTGGCGCTTCGTGTGCCATCCCCCTCACCTGCTATGCCCCCTGGGAAGGGGGAGTGGGCTCAACGGGCGGTCAGCAATGCCAACGCCAGTCGCTGGTAGGCGCTATTGCCCCAGCCCGCCGACGAGGGACGGGACGTCCAGGGGCACGAAGCCGTAATGCTTCAGCCAGCGGATGTCGGCGTCGAAGAAGGTGCGGAGGTCGGGGATGCCGTATTTCAGCATCGCGATGCGCTCGCAGCCCATGCCGAAGGCAAAGCCCTGGTACTTCTCCGGGTCGACCCCACACATCTGAAGGACCTTGGGGTGGACCATGCCGCAGCCGAGGATCTCCATCCAGTCGTCGCCCTCGCCGATCTTCAGCTCGCCGCCAGCGCGGGAGCAGCCGATGTCCA
>CAYGKX010000094.1:4713-11774 GCA_964350225.1 uncultured Rhodospirillaceae bacterium
CGGACCGGTACGTACGCCACCTCGAAATAGGCACGGCAAAACTCGATCAGGCAGCCCTTCAGGTGTCCCATATGGCTCGCCTCGTCGATGACCAGCCCCTCGAACTGGTGGAACATCGGCGTGTGGGTCATATCGCTGTCGCAGCGGAAGGTGCGGCCCGGCACAAGAATGCGGATCGGCGGCGTCTGGCTCATCATCGTGCGCACCTGCACCGGGGAGGTGTGGGTACGCAGGACAAGCGGCGTGCCGTCCTCGCCGGGCGGCAGGTAGAAGGTGTCGTGCATCTGCCGCGCCGGGTGGTCGGGCGGGATGTTGAGGGCGGTGAAGTTGTGCCAGTCGGTTTCGATGTCCGGGCCCTCGACGACGGTGAAGCCCATCTCGCCGAAGATCGCCGCGACCTCCTCCATCGTCTGGCTGATCGGATGGATGCGGCCCTCGGCCTCCGGGCGCACCGGGAGGGATACGTCGATCCGTTCGCCGGCAAGCTTCGCCTCCAGCTCCGCCTCCTCAAGCGACGCCTTGCGCGCCTCGATCGCCTGGCTGACGGCGTCGCGCACGGCGTTCAGCGCCTGGCCGCGCTCCCTGCGCGCATCGGGGTCGAGCCCGCCCAGGCCCTTCATCAGTTCGGTCAGCTTGCCCTTCTTGCCGAGGGCTGCGACGCGGGCGCTGTCGAGCGTGGCGAGGTCGCCCGCCGCCTCGATCGGCGCGATCAGTTCCTCCTGGAGGGCCTTGAGGTCGTCCATCACGAATTGCTTTCAGACATGGCACCGGGGCCGGGCGCGACCCCGCGCCGGCGGCGCGCTTTGTAGCATGGCGGGGCGGTCGGTCAACCGGGCCGCGCGGGCGGCCGCACGCCCCGCGGCTTGATCGCATCGGCCTTCTGCGTCATGTCACGGGCAAGGGAACCCTTCCAGACCAGAAGGACCGACAACCAGAAGGACCGACAATGGGCCAGCCGCTCGACGACGCGTGCCTTGCGACGCTTTATCACGACGCCCGGACGGTGAACCGCTTCACCGACGCGCCCGTGCCCGACGAACTGCTGCATCGCCTGTGGGATCTGACGAAGCTGCCGCCGACCAGCGCCAACTGCTCGCCCGCGCGCCTCCTGTTCCTGAAGACGCCGGAAGCCAAGGAGCGGCTGCGCCCCGCGCTCGACAAGGGCAACCTCGACAAGACGATGGCCGCGCCGGTGACCACGATCATCGGCTGGGACACGCGCTTCTATGAACATATGCCGCGGCTCTTCCCGCACGAGCCGGACGCACGATCGTGGTTCGAGGGGCCGAAGTCGGAGACGAACGGCTTCCGTAACGGGACGCTCCAGGGCGCCTACCTCATCCTTGCGGCTCGCTCGCTCGGGCTCGACTGCGGGCCGATGTCCGGTTTCGACAATGCCACGGTCGATGCCGAGTTCTTCCCGGACGGCCGCGTGAAATCCAATTTTCTCTGCAATCTTGGCTACGGCACGGACGAGGGCGTCTTTCCGAGAAGTCCGCGCTTCTCCTTCGACGACGTGTGCCGGATTCTGTGACCCTCTCAGTCCGTCTTGACCGCCGCGTAGGCCGCGGGCGGCAGCATCGGCTCCGGCAGGTCGCGGTCGGAGAAGAGCGGGTATTGTCGTGCGTCGAACAGCTGATAATGCCACCACTCGTTCCGATAGAAGTCCCAGCCGGCCGTCGTCATGATGCCCATCAGAAGGTGCCGGTTGCGCTGCGCGTCTGCGGAAACCCCGGTGTTGCCATGGTGGGACAGGGGCGTGAAGGCGACGCCCCGCGAATGCGGCGAGCCGCGTCGGGGGTCGGCGAGAAAATCCGGGTCGGGCGTGTGGTTCCACAAGACCCATTGGGCTTCCAGCGGGCGGAAAGCGTCGAATATCTTGAGACGCAGGCCAATCTCCGCGGCCAAATCAACGGCGATGCGCAAGTGATGGGCGGCGATTTCGTGCAGATAGCAGCCGGGCCGGGAATAGACCGGCTCGCCGGTAAAGTTGTCGGCGGTCGCATAGGCGATCTCGATGTCGACATCCAGGGCCGGCGGGGCGATTTCGACAAGGCTCATCGGGCGGCTGCTTTCTCGGGGACGGTCGTGGCACGCCTTTCTAACATGCTGCCCGGCGCCGCGCACGACGCCCACGCGCCCGGCCGCGCCCGTGCGGGGGACGGCCAATGAAATGCCTTGCCTTCGACTGTGCTGCTGGCGCCTGCTCGGTCGCGGTCCTCGTCGACACTGAAATCGTTGCCGGGCGCGCCGAAGAAATGGAACGCGGCCATACCGAGGCGCTGGTCCCCATGATCCAGGCGGTGGTCCGGGAGGCCGGGCTGGACTTCGCGGCACTCGACCTCATCGGCGTTACCGTGGGGCCGGGCGCCTTCACCGGCATTCGTATCGGCCTCGCCACCGCGCGTGGTCTCGCGCTCGCCGCGGAGATCCCCGTCGCCGGGGTGACCACGCTTGCCGCCCTGGCGGCCTCTGTTTCGCCCGACCGTCGGGCCGGCCGTCGGGTCCTCGCGGCCGTCGATACCAAGCGTGGCGACCTCTATGTGCAGTATTTCCAGCTCGATGGCGCCGCCGAGGGGGCGCCGTCCGTCGCCCGGCCGGAGGATCTCGCCGCGGCCGGTCCCCTCCTTATCGTGGGCGATGCTCCGGACGACAGCATTGCCCCGCTGCTGGCCGCCGGCGCGGAACGCGCCACGCCCCGAACGGTCGACCCCGCCGCGCTGGCCCGCCGCGCGGTCGAAGATTGGCGGGCGGGAAATGCCCTGCCGGCCGAGCCGCTCTATCTCCGGCCGCCGGAAGCCAGGCTGCCGTCCCGCCGGGGATTGCGGCCATAGGCGGGCCGGCCATGTCGGATCCTGCGGTGCGGCAGGTCGGCGAGAGCCACGCCGCGGTGCTGGCGTCCCTGCACGAAGCGACCATCGGCGGTGGCTGGGGTGCGTCCTCGGTCGCGCGGCTGCTGGCGCTGCCCGGAGCGGCCGGCCTGCTGGCGCTGGCCCCCGCCGGCGAAACGCCCGACGGTTTCCTGTTGTTGCTGCCCGCCGGCGACGACATGGAGATTGCGGCAATCGGCGTCCTGCCGGCGGCCCGCCGGCGCGGGCACGGTCGGCGGCTGGTCGAGGCGGCGCTGGATTTCGCACGCTATTCCGGTGCGGCAAGATGTCTTCTGGAGGTCGCCGCCGACAACAAAGAGGCCGTGACCCTCTATATTACTTGTGGGTTCACCCAATATGGAACTCGTCCCGGTTATTACCGGCGGCCGGGCGGAAAGGCTGAAGATGCCCTCCTATTTGCCAGGCGGCTCGAAGGGCGAATACCTCTTTTTTAAACCTAAGTTTCGATTGCCCACTATACATCTGCTGAAATCCCGGGGTTATGGATTTTCTAGAATAGAGAGAGACGCAAAAGTTCGATAAAATTGTTGAATATTATTAGTGGGCACGCCATATAGGGGCCCAAATTGGAAGGAAGCACTAGTATGAATGAAGAATCCAAATCCGAGATTCCGACCGATCTGCTGGCGCAGACCGTCGAGATCGTCTCGTCCTACGTCGCCCATAACACGGTGGCTGTCAGCGACCTGCCACGGCTGATCGAGGAAACCCATGCGGCGCTCAAGGCGCAGCAGGGCGGCGGGGAGGAGCCGGCGGAGCCGGAGCGCCCGAAGCCCGCGGTTCCCGTGAAGAAGTCGGTGACGCCCGATTACATCGTTTGTCTGGAGGACGGTAAGAAGCTCAAGATGCTCAAGCGGCATCTGAAGACCGCCTACGACATGACGCCGGAAGAATATCGCGCCCGCTGGGATCTGCCGCCGGATTACCCGATGGTGGCTCCGAACTACGCCAAGCGGCGCAGCCAGCTGGCCAAGCAGATCGGCCTCGGGACAGGCGGCCGCGGCGGACGCCGCCGGAAATAGGCTGGCGGGCCCGGGCCGGCAGCGCCGACGGGCCGGACGCGGACACTCCGAGCCCAGGCGTGGCCGTCCGGCCAGTGCGATCGGGTCTTTGCAGTCTGGTCTTCGCAGTCTGGTCTTCGCGGCCCAATCGTCATATCTCTTTCCTCCGGGGGCGACGGTGATTGCGCCGCAAGAGCGCGACGGCCCCGGGGCGCCGACAAGTCTGGGTGAGAGAGAGAATGAGCGAGGATCTGTCACAACGCATCGAAACGATGTGCGTCGACAAGGGGCTGAAGATGACGGAACAGCGCCGCGTGATCGCGCGTGTGTTGTCCGAGGCGACGGATCACCCCGACGTCGACATGGTCTATCAGCGCGCCGTGAAGATCGACCCGAAGATCAGCATCGCGACGGTCTACCGGACCGTCCGCCTGTTCGAGGAGGCGAGCATCCTCGAACGCCACGATTTCGGCGACGGTCGCGCACGGTACGAGGAAACGCCGGCTGAACATCACGACCACCTGATCGACGTGCAGACGGGGGACGTGATCGAATTCACGAACAGCGACATCGAGAAGCTGCAGGAGCGCGTGGCGCGCGAGTTGGGCTATGAACTCGTCGACCATCGCCTGGAGCTTTATGGTCGCCGACTGCCGAAGGCGGCCGGCGACGACGCCGACTGAGTCGCAATTCCCGGGCGCAACAGGTTATAAGGGCGGCTCGCATGCGGGCGACCCCGGTCGACCGTCGCGCGCCGCCGCGTCGCAGGGACGCCCCGTTATCGGGCGCCGGCGTGCGGCATCACTGGATGGAACGGAAGGCTGCAGGGCTTGCCGGAAGACAATCTGCAAGATCAACGAACGACCGTCGGGACCGGACGATCCGGTCCTGAAATCGACGAACGCGCCGGTGCGCTTCAGGTGCGGATCGCCCGCACGGAGGCCGAGATCGACGCTGCGCTCGCGCTGCGCTACCGCATCTTCTACGAGGAGATGGCGGCACGCCCGGCGCCAGAGCAGCGGGATGCGCGGCGGGACTTCGACGAGTTCGACGCCCATTGCGAACATCTCGTCGTCATCGATCACGACCTGGGGGACGGCCCGGAAGGGATCGTGGGAACCTACCGGATGCTCCGGCGCGAGGGCGCGGAGCAGGTCGGCCGCTTCTATTCCGCGGACGAATACGACATCTCCCGCCTCGTCTCCCAGGAAGGCGACATCATGGAGATGGGGCGGTCCTGCATCGACGCGGCGCACCGGACGCGGTCGGCCATGCAGCTCATGTGGCGGGGCATCGCGGCCTATATCCTCCTGAACAAGATCGACTATCTGTTCGGCTGCGCGTCCTTCCACGGCACCGACCCGGATGCTCTCGCCGTGCCATTGTCCTTCCTGGCCCACGAGCACATGGCACCCGAACCCTTCCGGCCGATCGCGATTCCCGAAAGGTTCGTGGAAATGCGCCGGCTGCCGCCGGAGCAGATCGACCCCAAGCAGGCGGTGCGCCATTTGCCGCCGATGATCCGCGGCTATCTTCGCCTTGGCGGGGTGGTCGGCGACGGGGCGGTGATCGACTATGCCTTCAACACGGTCGACGTCTGTGTCGTCGTTCCGATCGACACCCTGTCGGACCGCTATGTGAAACACTATCTTAGGGATATGCAGTCGGAGGCCGGCGCCTAGCGCGCCGTTCCGGCCCCGGTGACGGATCGGTTCGATGTATAATTCCTGGCTTCGCTCTTTCTTCCGGCTGACCCTCTACGTGTCCTGGGTCTTCCTGAGCCTCGGCATCCAGGCGTTGTCGGTCCTGTTGCGCAGCCGCTTCCAATATACCTTTCCGCTGATCTGCCACCGCACCTGTTGCCGCATCATGGGCGCCAAGGTGATCGTGCGCGGGAGGCCGTCGAAGGAAGGCAGCGTCATCTTTGTCTCCAACCACTGCTCCTACGCCGATATTTCATTCATCGGCGGGCTGGTGCGCGGCTCCTTCGTTGCCAAGGCGGAGATGCGCAACTGGCCGGTCTTCGGCTGGTGCGCGCGCCTGTCGCGCTGCGTCTTCGTCGACCGGCGGCCGCGTTTCGCCAAGGAGCAGGCCGAGGAAATGAAGCAGCGGCTCATCAAGGGGGAGAGGCTGATCCTCTTCCCCGAGGGCACGTCGTCCGACGGCAACAGGGTGTTAAGGTTCCGCAGTTCGCTTCTTCAGGCGGCGGAAACGCGTGTGGACGGCCGGCCGGTCTATGTGCAGCCCATGTCGATCGCCTACACCCATCTGGACGGAATTCCGATCGGGCGCCATTTGCGGCCCTTTTTCGCCTGGTATGGCGACATGGACATGGCCTCCCACCTGTGGGAGCTGATGGGGATGGGCAAGCTTACGGTCTGCATCAGCTTCGACGAACCGGTCACTCTCGACCAGTTCGCGTCGCGCAAGGACCTGACGACCTATTGCGAAGCGGTCGTCTCGGCGCGGGTTTCGGAGGCCCTGACCGGGCATGAGCAACCCATCCTCTACACGCCGGAGCGCACCGACACCGTTCCGCCGCCGGCCCTGTCGACGGCGCCGCGGGTCGTCGCGGAACCGGTACCCGCCTGATCGCGGATGGGCGATCGGACGCGAAAGCGCATCCATCGGCCGCCTGCGTCCGGCCCGCCACGACGGCGCCCCGCATCCTGTGATAGCATGACGGGACCCGGCGTTTTGCCGGACAGGCTTGACTCGGACGGCGCGCCGCGTAGGGTGCGGCGCGTTCCGTCTCCCGCGCGCGGCGCGGCGTCGATCGGTTGAGGCGTTGGCTAAAAAGCTTTTCATCAAGACCTACGGTTGCCAGATGAACGTCTACGACTCCGCCCGGATGGCGGACGTCCTGGCGCCGCTCGGCTATGCGCCGGTCGACGGACCGGAGGAGGCCGACATGGTCATCCTCAACACCTGCCATATCCGGGAAAAGGCGAGCGAGAAGGTCTTCTCCGAGCTGGGCCGCCTGCGCCTGCTGCGCGAGGCGCGGCGCGCGGACGGCGCGGATACCGTGATTGCGGTAGCCGGCTGTGTCGCCCAGGCGGAAGGCGAGGAGATTCAGCGGCGCGCGCCCTTTGTCGACATGGTCTTCGGGCCGCAGACCTACCACCGCCTGCCGGAGATGGTGACACGGATCGCCCGCGAGACCGGCGGC
>CAYGKX010000095.1:0-283 GCA_964350225.1 uncultured Rhodospirillaceae bacterium
GAGGCCGCCGAAGCTCTTCGACAGGCCGTCGATGGTCAGAACGTCGTCTGTCATCCCGGCCTCCCTCAGCCTGCGCCGGTCCCGGCGGGTGCCGGGGTACGGCTGCGGCGGAAGGTCAGCTTGTCGACGAGTGTCCGGGTGACAAGTCCCTCGGGCCGGATCACCATCATCAGCACGATAAGGGCGCCGAAGAAGATGAAGCGGCTGTCGGCCAGCCATTTCCAGTCGAGGGTGCCGGCAAGCTGGCGCAGGGCTTCCGGCACGATGACGAAGAAGGCCGCGC
>CAYGKX010000095.1:293-11731 GCA_964350225.1 uncultured Rhodospirillaceae bacterium
GACGCAGACCTTCAATGTCCTGCCGAGCAGAACGTAGAGCAGGATGTAGATGCTCAGCAGGACATTGAAGGTCTGCGTCTCGATGTAGTTGTAGTGATGACCGTAGAGCGCCCCGCCCAGGCTCATCAGCCCTGCGCCGATCGTGAAGGCGATCACCTTGGTCATCCGCACGTCGACGCCGAAAAGGGTCGCGACCGCGTCGTCGTCGTGGATCGACCGCATGGCGAGCCCCAGGCGGCTCGACATCAGGTAGAGGCAGAAGAGCACCACTGCGATCGTGATCGGGAGGACGATGTCGATATTTGCATGGGCGTCGACCGGCATGCCCGCGGCGCCCCCGACGAGCTCCATGTTGATGACGACGCCTGCCACGACCTCGGCGAACGCAAAGGTCGCGAGCACCATATATACGCCCTTGGTGCGCAGGATCGGGAAAGCGATCAGGAAGCCGATCAGCGAGCCGAAGGCCATGGCGATCGGGATCGAGTAGATCATCGGAAGGCCGAGACCTTCCGCCCCGTTGATGTAGCCGCTGGCATAGGCGCCGAGCGTGATGAAACCGGCCGCCCCCAGGTTGAGCTGGCCCGACGCGGCCGGCAGGAAGATGCCGTAGGCGTAGATGACGTTCAGGCAGAGGATGATCAGCTGCGCTTCGAGATACCCGCTCATCCTAGAACTTGCCCTTGCCGATGGCCGTATGGCCGAACAGGCCGGTCGGCTTGACGATGAGGATGATCAGGAGAAGCCCCCAGACCGGGATCTTGACGACGTCCGCGCCGCAGAAGTGGATGGAGTATATCTGCAGCAGCCCGACGATGAGGCCGCCGACGACCGCGCCCCAGACGTTGCCGAGCCCGCCGAGCACCATGCCGGCGATGGCGACTGTCGCGACTGTATCGCCGACATAGGCGTCGACGGCGGTGTAGTTCAGCATGAAAAGCGCGCCGGCGAGCCCGCAGAGGAGGCCCGCCAGGACATAGACGATGGGTACGATACGGCCGACCTCCACACCCATCAGCGGGGCGGTGTCCGGTCGCTCCGCGATCGCCCGCAATGCCCGGCCCAGCTTGGAGGTCTTGAGCATGATGCTCAGCGCGAAGACGACGGCGAGCGAAATGCCCAGGCTCGCCAGCTGGGGAATGCTCAGCTGTACCGGGCCGATATGCAGACTTGCGTTACCGAAAGGGGACGGGGCCGTCAGCGTATCCGAGCCCCAGGCAGTGATGACCGCATGCTCGACGACGATGAGGAAGCCGAGGGAGCTCACGAGCGGCAGCGCATGTTCCGTCGCGTCGCCGTATTTGGCGCGCATGTAGCGGTAGGTGAAGCGCTCGATCACCAGCGAGGCGAGGGCAACGACGATGAGCGCGACGAAAATGCCGACGATCCACTTGTTGCCGGAGCCGACGGCGGAGGTCAGGAACCCGTCTATGCCGGGGCCGAACCCCCCTTGCATCGTCGCCCACAGCATCATGGCCGCCAGCATGAACAGGGCGGGGACCGTGAAGTTCAGGAAATTCAGGACCCCGATCACCAGTGTGAAGGCGACGGCAACCATGACGTAGGTGCCGCCGAGCATCAGCCCGTTGGCTGTCTGCTGCGGCAGCAGGGTCAGCTTGCCCTCGAAGCCCTGAAAGCATTGTCCGGCCTTCGACGCGTCGATCCAGGCAATCACGTTGTCCAGGAAACCTGCCATGCGGCCTGTGCCTTATGCCGACGGTATGTGGTGTTCGTGGTTCTCCAGGTACCACGACGCGATGTCCTCGCGGGTCGCCCACCATACACCATCGAAGCTCTTGGCATATTCCAGGAACTCCCGGATCGCCCGAACTCTGTAGGGGTGCCCGACGACATGCGGGTGCAGACCGACATTCATCAGCCGACCGCTGGTGGCCCCTTCGAGATACAGCTGGTCGAACTGCTCTTTCAAAAGGCCCAGGACCTGGTCCGTCGACATGCCCCGCCGATGGAAGAAAGTGAAATCGTTGATCTCGACCGAATAGGGGGTGGAGACGATGGGGCCGGACGGTGTGCGGATCAGGTAAGGTTGCTCGTCGTTCATGTAGTCGCAGAAGAAGATCAGCCCGTTCTCCGCCAGGATATCCGCGGTTTGCGACGTGCCGCGCAGCGAGGAGGAGAGCCAGCCGCGCGCCGGCTTTCCAACGACCCGCTCGTAGACCTCCAGGGTCTTCCCGATCAGCTCCGCCTCGGCCGCGCGGTCGAACTGGTAGTTCGTCAGGAGATCGCCCTGCTCGTAGTTGTGGGCGACCAGTTCCCAGCCGCGGTCGAGGACGGCGTCAATGATCTCCCGCCGTTCCAGCCCCATCTTGGCGTTCATTGTGCAGCCGGCCGGGACGCCCGCCGCATCGAAGGTGTCGAACAGGCGCCAGATGCCGACCCGCTGTCCGTACTCGCGCCAGGAGAAGTTGTGATAGTCGGGAATGTTGCCGGGCAGCGGGTCAGGCAGGACCGGTGGGCCGCCCGCGTAATAGGGATCGGTGGTATCCTTCACCAGGTCCCAGTATTCCAGGTTCAGGGTGAGGATCAGCGCGACCCGGGCGCCGTTCGGCCACTTCAGCGGCCGCCGCTTTGGCAGCGGTACGAAATCGTACTCCATGCTCGCCCCATCAGCGGCGGCGCCTGGCGAAAGCGGCGCTCCGGTCCGGCTCGGTCCCTGTTTCCGCCGCGCGAGGATGCGAAGCGGATTGATCGCTAATTGTATACAATGTATAACGGCTGTCAAACGCCTTGAAGGGTGGTTCGACCGCCAACGACGATCAGAAGGAGCCCATGCGGGAGGACGGCTTTCTGCGCAATGCCTGGTACGTCGCCGCCTGGGGTCACGAGGTGGGGCAGGAGCCTTTGGCGCGCACGATCCTGGGCGAGCCCGTGGTCCTCTATCGCACGGACAGGGGCACCGCAGTGGCGCTCGAGGACCGCTGCCCGCACCGGCGTCTATCGCTCGCGAGAGGGCGGGTCGTCGGCGCCAACATCGAATGCGGCTATCATGGGTTCACGATGGCTCCGTCAGGGCATTGCGTCCGGATCCCGGGTCAGGACAGCATCCCGGCGCAGGCGGTCGTCCGCAGCTATCCGCTGGTGGAGCGCTGGCGATGGCTGTGGATCTGGATGGGGGAGCCGGAGGCCGCCGACCCCGACCTCATTCCGGATATCTGGATGAACGACCATCCGGGCTGGGCGGTGTCGGAGGGGGAAACGATCCACGTCGAGGGTCACTATCAGCTCGTCATCGACAATCTGCTCGACGGATCGCATGTCTCTTTTGTACACAAATCGACGCTGGGTACGGACGACGTGGCCGACGTCCCCGTCGACGCGCGGACCGAGGGGGAGACGGTGGTTATGACCCGGTGGATTCTCGATCGGCCCGCCGCCCCCCTGTACGCCGCGCTCGGCGGCTTTACAGGGAACGTGGATCGCTGGCAGATCATCAGCGCGACCCCGCCGTCGATGGTGGTGGTCGATATGGGAAGCGCGGACGCCGGCTCCGGCGCCCCCGCGGGTGACCGGCGCCGGGGCATAGAGCTCCGGTCCTTCAATCTTCTGACGCCGGAGACGGAGAATTCGTGCTTCTACTTCTATACCCATGTGCGCAACTTCGCGCTCGACGATGCGGCTGTGACGGCTAAGGTCCGGGACCTTTTCCGGGTCGCCTTTCTCGAGGACAAGGAAGTTATCGAAGGCGTCCAGCGGGCCAACGAACGCTTTCCGGACTCCCCGAGAGTCGACGCAATCTTCGACAAGGCCCCCATGATGGCGCGTCGCGTCGTCGATCGGGCACTTGCGCGGGAACGCCAACCTCCCGCCCCGGCGGGCAACCGGGTTCCGAACGACCATGACCGGCATGCCGGCAACCAGGCTTGAGAGCGACCGAGACGACCATGGATGACAGAGTACTGATTGCGGGGGCCGGCCCCGCCGGAATGGTGGCGGCGATGCAGTTGGCCACACAGGGAATACCGGTGACGGTCTGCGAGGCGCTCGACGCGCTGCCGACGGACCTTCGGGCGTCGACCTTCCATCCCCCGACGATGGATCTTCTGGACCGGTTCGACGGGCTGATGGCCGAACTGATCGACTGGGGCCTCATTGCGCCGACGTGGCAATATCGCGACCGCAAGGAAGGCGTCGTCGCGACCTACGACATGGGCCTTCTCGCCGACGAGAGCGGCCATCCCTACCGGCTGCAGGCGGAGCAGTGGAAGCTGACCCTTCTGCTCGAGAAGCGACTGCGCGACATTCCGCATGCAGAGCTGTTGTTCGAGCATGAGGCGCTCGGCGCCCGGCAGGACGGCGACCATGCCTATCTGAAAGTGAAGACACCCGATGGCGAGAAGGAGCTGAAGGGCCGTTTCGTCGTCGGCGCAGACGGGGCGAACAGTGCCGTGCGCCGCTCCAACGATATTGCCTTCGATGGCATCACCTTCCCCGAATTCTACGTCACGCTGTCGACCGATCATGAATTCGCCCGCGACCTGCCGGGACTGACCTATGTGAACTACATCGCCGATCCGTCGGAATGGCTCGTGCTCCTGCGCACCGTCCAGAACTGGCGTGTCCTTTTGCCGACCGACGGCAACCTGACGCATGAGCAGATCCTCGACGACGAGAATGTGCAGCGCCGTCTCAATGCCGTCGCACCCCAGGACAAGCCGTTTAACGTGCTGCACAAGACGATCTACCGGGTGCACGAACGCGTCGCCGACCAGTATGCGCTCGGTCGAATTCTCCTGGCGGGCGATGCGGCGCACATCAACAATCCGCTGGGCGGCATGGGCATGAACGGCGGCATACAGGACGCCTTCAACCTGGCGGAGAAGCTGGTCGAGGTCTGGCAGGGGGGCGAAGCCGACCAGCTGCTCGGCCGCTACGAGCGGCAACGGAAGAAGGTGGCGAAGGATTTCGTCCAGCAGAATGCGATCCGGAACCGCGAGCAGTTGCGAGAATCCGATCCCGAACTGCGCCGGAAACGCCATGACGAAATGCGCCGGGTCGCGGAAGACCCGAAATTGTGCAAGGAATTCCTCCTGCGCAGTTCCATGATCGCGGCGCTGCGTGAGGCGGCGGAAATCGAATAGCCCGGCATCGGTGCCGGCGGAGGATGAGAGCGATGAGCGACGTCGATATCTACAAACACCAGAATATGGGGAACGAAGCCGGCTGGGGCCGCCGGCCCGCGCTCCTCGTCGTCGACTTCACCAACGGGTTCAACGACCCGGACAAGTTCGGCGGCGGCAATATCGACCCCGCCATCAAGAAGACCGTCGGTCTGCTGGCCTGTTTTCGCCGGCTGGGCCTGCCGGTCGCCTTCACCCGCGTGGTCGATGCCGACGATGGCTCCGACGCCGGGGTCTTCTGCAAGAAGGCGCCCAGCCTGATGACCCTGACCGAGGATAACCCGGACGGTCATATCGTGCCGGAGCTTACCCCCATCGCCGGCGAGTATATCGTTCGCAAGACCATGCCATCGGCCTTCTTCGGGACGAGTCTGATGGGCTGGCTGACCCTCAACCAGGTCGATACGATCGTTCATACCGGGTGCACGACATCGGGTTGCGTGCGCGCCTCGGTGATCGACGGGCTGAGCTACAACTTCCACAACATCGTCGTGACGGATTGCGTCGGCGACCGAGCCCTCGGCCCGCACGAGGCGAACCTCTTCGACATGGGCCAGAAATACGCCGACCTCTATCGCTGCGACGAAGCCATCGCGAAGCTGGAGGAGATTGCCGGCGCGACCGCCCGCGCGGCGGAATAGGCATCGGGCACCGCGACAAGAACGGCCCTCGCGGCCAAGGGGACTAAAGGAGACAGACAGTCATGACCGATTCGCTCGGCTTCCGACGCAAGTTCGGGGTCATCGCCCCGTCGACCAACACCTCCGTCCAGCCGGAATTCGACGCGATGCGTCCCTATGGCGTGACGAACCATTTCTCGCGCATCCACATCCCGGACGACCCGGTGCATGGCGACGACGATTTCAACGAACTGATGATCAATATCCGGAAGGAACTGATGGTCGCCATCGACCGGGTCATGACCTGTTCCCCGGACTATGTCGTGATGGGCATGTCGGCCGAGACCTTCTGGGACGGGCTCGAGGGGTCGATCGAGTTCCAGAAGCGTTGCGAGGAGCGGGCGGGTGTCAACATCGCCATGGGCTCCGACGCCTGCCAGGCGGCGTTGCGGCGCTATGGGGACATCAAGCGCATCAGCGTCATCACGCCCTACATGCCGATCGGCGACGAGAATGTCCGGAAGTTCTTCACCGACTGCGGCTTCGAGGTGGTCAACCTGAAGGGCCTCAAGTGCAAGAGCCCGATGCTGATCGCCCATGTCGCCGAAAAGGAACTGCGTGACGCGATCAACGAGGTGAATGACGATAGCGTCGAGGCGATCATCCAGGTGGGCACCAACCTGGCGATGGCGCGCGTCGCCGGAATGGCGGAATTCTGGCTCGACAAGCCGGTCATCGCCATCAACACGGCGACCTATTGGTGGGCGCTGCGCCAGAACGGCATCGAGGACAAGATCCACGGGTTCGGGTCGCTCCTGCTCGAGCACTGAACCGCCTTGGGAGATTCCCGACATGAATAAGGGCGGCGCCTTTGCGCCGCCCTTTTTCGTGTCCGGGGACTGCGGGTGGCGGCGGTCCTCCCTCAGAAGCGCCAGGTGAAGCCGATCAACGGGCCGCTCATGTCGAAGTCCAGCCGGATGCCGCCATCCCGGTATCTCGCCGACATATGGCGGTAGCCGACGGAGATATACAGCTTCTCAAGGGCCCGGAAGTTGAGTGTCCCGACCACCTGCCAGGTCGAATCCGACCCGGCGCCGAAGCCGCCGCCGTCGGCATAGGCGACGATCGTCCAGCGGCGTGCGAGATAGACGCGTGCACGCACGCCGATGATCGGGTCGGCCCACCATTTCGTCGTGCCGACGTCGTAGTCGACGAGGCCGAAGAAATTGACGTCGAGTTCGCCGCGGATGCGCCAGACCCGTACGCCGGCGAGTAGGTCGACGGTCAGCCAGGTCGGACGGTGAATGACGGTGTACCCGGCCGAAAGGGTGAAGGACATTTGCGTCAGCTTCGCTTCGGCGCCGATATGAAGGTTATGCGGCAGGGTGACACTGCCCTTGTCGGAAAGCGACGCCCAGGTGAAGTCGGCGAGCAGCACGAGGCGCTTGTACCTGGCGGTGCCCGTCAGAAAGAACGCACCGTTGAGGTCCTTCAGGACGTCGCGTCCCGTCATCTTGGTGTGGATGGTCGGCGCCCAGGACGCCGGTTTCAGGGATGTCTTGACGGCGGGAACCCACGCGTAGGGCGTGATCTGAAAACGCCAGCCCTCGTCCGCGCGGGCGGGCAGGGCGAGGGACGGCAGGGCGAGGGCCGCGACGGCGAGCAGGGTGGCGCAGGCTCGGGCGCTCATTTCAGGGTGTCCTTGTAGATGCGGCCGTCCTTCATGATCAGGCGCAGGTTCCTGTCGGGATCGGCGAGGAAGTCGAGGCTTGCCGTCGGGTCGCCGTCGGCGACGAGGATGTCGGCGAAGCCGCCCGCGACGATCGTGCCCAACGCTCCCTTGTAGGGCGCGCGCGGGCCCGAGAGGCCGAGGAGGTCGCCATTCTCGGCAGTCGCGATGGAAAGCATCTCCAGCGGCTGGTAGAAGCGCGGCGCCAGTTTGGCCAGTTGCCGGCCGTGGCTTGCGAGCCCTTTGGGATTGAAGAGGATGTCCGTCCCCCATCCGGTCCGCACCTTGTGCTTCTTGGCCATGGCATAGGCCCGGATGGTGCCTTCCGCGATGCGGCGCTGCTGGGCGCGCTGTTCGGGCAGAGCCTTCGGATTGGCATCCTCGTCCATCAGGAAGGGCTGCAGGCTCCACCACACGCCGGCGTCGGCCATCATGCGGACCGCTTCCTCGTCGGCGAGCTGGCCGTGCTCGATCGACTTCACGCCGGCCTTTACCGCACGCTTGATGCCCTTCGGCGTATAGACGTGGACCGCGACATAGGTGTTCCAATCCGCCGCGGCCTCGACACCAGCCCGGAGTTCCTCCTCGGAATACTGGGTGGAGTCGATCGGGTCGTAATGGGACGAGACGCCGCCGCCGGCCATCATCTTGATCTGCGAGGCGCCGAGCATGAGTTGCTCCCGCACCCGGCGGAGCACCTCGGCCCGGCCATCCGCGATGATGCCGAAGCCGGTCTTCTCGGCGTGACTCAGAGGCGCTCCGTTGCCACGCGGCACCTCGTAGCGCATGCGGAAGTCGCCGTGGCCCGATGTCTGGGAGATCATGGCGCCGGACGGGAAAATCCGGGGGCCCTTCACGAGGCCTTCGTCGATCGCGCGCTTCAGCGCGAAAGCCGGGCCGCCGATGTCGCGGACCGACGTAAAGCCCTGCAGCAGGGTCTGTTCGGCCACACGCGCGGCGACAAGGTGGATGTAGGGGACATCGGCGGTCAGCGCGACCATCTCGCTGATCCCGCACATCATCGAATGCCAATGCACGTCGATGAGGCCGGGCATGGCAAGGCGGCCGCCACAATCGATTACCTGGGCGCCCTCGACCTTCTCGGCGACGGGGGGCAGCGCCTTGACCCGATTCTCCTCGACCAGAATGTTCACGCCCAGCTTCATCCGCCGGCCGTCGAAGAGGCGCAGATTTGTCAGGAGAGTGGGGCGGGCGGCGGGCTTGGACTGCTGGGCATCTGCCTCGCCCGGCGTCAGTCCGGCGAAAAGAGAAGCGGTCGCCGCCGCGCCGCTCATGAGGAAGCCGCGGCGCGACAGGTCGGCGGTCACCCGCTCGTGGAGCGCCTGGATGGCCGGCGCGCCGCACATGCAGACGGGGGCGGTGTCGTGAACATGGTTGCAGGACACCCGCGATCTTGCTTTCGGGCGCTCGAGTATCTGGAGCTGCTCTGTCATCGGATTGAAGCCACCTGGTCAAAGCGTGTCGAAGGACACATTGGCTAGCAATCCCGAGCGGCATTATTCAAGTAATAACGTGTAGATACGACCTATGCGTTTGATGATTGATTTATAATCAATTAAGTTCCACCAAAATGTTTGGCTGGCTAAACAATAGTTCTCATTCGAAATCTTGACCGGACGACGCCGGCGCAGGCCTAAGCGTTCTCGAACCGATAGGCGCCGTTGTGGGACACCACCCGGCCCGCCGTCGGGCTGGGGAAATGCGCGGTCATCGCCAGGGTCGGGCTGTCGGCGAGGCGTTCGATGATGCCGGTGCGGGTCGTCCGGGACATGTCCGGGTCGAGGCAGAAGCGGCTCGACAATTCCGGCATGGCGAGCTGGACCGGCGTGTGCATGACGTCCCCCAGCATGAGAGCGGAACGGTCGCCCGTGCCGACATTGAGGACGCAGTTGCCCGGCGTGTGGCCCGGTGCGGGCTCGATCACCAGCATGTCCTCGATCGCATGGTCGCTTTCCACAATCACGGCCTGGCCCGCCTCGACGACCGGAAGGACGCTGTCGTCCCAGCAGCCGTGGTTCGGCGGCCCGCCTTCCTCGCCTTCCCGGCCGGAGGCGACTTCCTCCTGCCAGAATTCATACTCCCGCCGGTGAAAGAGGTATTTCGCGTTCGGGAAGGTCGGCACCCAGCGGCCATCAACGAGCCGGGTGTTCCAGCAGACATGGTCGGCGTGCAAATGGGCGCACAGGAAGAAACCGATGTCGGCCGGGCCGAGGCCGAGCGCGGCAAGATTGTCGAGCCAGGGGAATTTCTGCTCATGCCACATGGGCCGGAGCGGACGTGTCTTGTCCTCGCCGACGCAGGCGTCGACGAGGATCGTGTGACGGGGCGTGCGGATGACAAAGCTGTGGAAGCTCATCACCGCCTTGCCGGTCTCGGGCTCGACATAATGCGGACACAGCCAGTCCGCGTTGCGGTCCACGAGGTCCACGGGCATCCCGGGCAACAGAAAGTCGACCGGCATGAAGGGGCCTTCCTGTTCGACGACACGGTCGATGCGGATGTCGCCGAGGATCTGGGTCTTCATGATGACGGGCTCCGTTCAGACAGGTGGACTATTTCTTCGCATGGTCCCTGAGGACCCTGGCGCGGAGACGGGCAAGGGCGGCGGACACGGCTCGCCAGGCCGGAACAGAAGCCTTCGCGACGAAGTCGGAGCCGGAATTGCTCTTGCGGAAATGCGTGCGTCCGAAGGCGGCTGCGATGGCGACGCCGCCCCGGTCGTAGACCCGGCCGCGGTTCTCGATCGCGATCTCGTCGAAGCGGTTCCGTCGGAAGGCCGCATAAAGGGCGTCCGCCTCCGTGCGGGTGATCGTGAAATCGAATTTCGTCTCCACGCCCCGGTTTCGCGCCTCGTACCGACCCTTCAGTCCCTTGATGTCGAACTGCCAGTAGTTGGGCAGCATGCCGCCGTCGCGGTTCTGCGTAACGGCGAAGTCGGCCGGCCGGGTCTCCGGCCAGGGGTCGGAACAGGCCGCTGTCGTCGTCGCCAGCAGGAAAACGGCGGCCAGGAGGGGCAGGCGGCGGGCGCGAAGGGCAATCACATGATCCCCGGTTTTTCGTGGTGCCGGTCGCGCGCCTGCGCGGCGGCCTCGACGGGCGCGAGATTGTCGTCCCACAGTCTGGCAATATAGCGTTCGCCGGTATGCCCGTTCGAATCGTCGGCGCAAAGCCACAGGATCGGCGCGCGCATCAGCGAGGGCGGCAGGAGGTTGCCGTCCGAACCCTTCTTGTCCGGACCGTCCGGCAGCAGTTTGGTGTCCGACGCGCCGCCCGGCAGGAAGACGTTGACCGTGACGCCGGTACCGGCCAGGTCGGCCGCCCACACCCGGCTCATCGCTTCCAGCGCCGCCTTCGAGGGGCCGTAGGGCGAATAGCCGGTGCGGATCATGGTGATGTCGCTGGTCGAAATGTTGACGACCCGGCCAAAGCCCTGGTCGACCATGTGCGGCACGGCGGCCCGTGCCATGTTGAAGGCGCCATTGACGTTGGTGTCGATGATCTCCCGCCAGGCATCCGGATCCGCATGCCAGAACAGGGCGGGTTCCTTGTTGAAGCGTTCGCTGATCAGGAGCATGCCGCGCCCGGCATTGTTGACCAGGCAGTCGACGCGTCCGAACTGTTCGATCGCGGCCGCGACCACGGCCTCGCAGTCGCCATAGTCGCGGACGTCCGCCTGCCGGGCGATAAGGCGTCCCGGTCCCGCGATTTCCTGGGCTCGGGCGGAAACGTCGGCCAGCTCCGCCGCTTCCCGCGCGCTGGTGACGACCACCCGCGACCCCTCCCCGACAAGGGCGAGCGCCATCTCGAGGCCAAGCCCGCGGCCGCCGCCCGTGACGATGCAAACCCTGTCTTCGAGGGAGGGGTATTTTCCGCTGCCGGCCATGTCGATCCTTCTGGTCTCTATCGGGCGTGTCAGTAGTCGGCGAGAAG
>CAYGKX010000096.1:0-11602 GCA_964350225.1 uncultured Rhodospirillaceae bacterium
ACTCGGCCTCTCCATCATGGCGGGCAAGAAGCCGCTGATGGAACTGGAAGACGCGGCGTTTTGATCGGACGGGCCGGCGGCGCGACCGTGCGCCGCCGGCTCCCCGGTCACATGATCATCGTGAAGATCACGGCTGTCGCGACTACGCCGACGACGAAGGCGATGGTGCGAAGGTAGGGAATACCCAGCCAGTAGACGACGGCATGCGCGACCCGGGCCCAGAAGAAGACGGCGGCCCACAGGCCGATTTCGGCCAGCTTGGTCGGCTCCGCCTGCCGGTAGCGGATATAGGCGACGATCACCAGGATGGCGAAGGGCGCGATGTTTTCGGCGTAGTTGCACACCACGCGGTTCGCGCGCTGCACCCAGGGCGGGACGGGCTTGGGCGTGATGTCCCGATAGTCGCCCGGCTTGAGCATGCCGTTGGTCATCACCATGCCGACGACATGCGGGATCCACAGCACGATGCCGAGGCCCGCGGTCAGGACGAGATAGAAGATGGCGGTGGGCATTGGACGCTTCCTTCCCTCACAGGTTGCGAAGGAGGGAACTGTGCGCTCGCAATGGGTTTTGCACAAGAATGGGGCAGTTCGGGCAGGGTCCGGGCTTGCATTACGGGACCGTTTCGCCGTCTATTAACCACCACGGGCAGGGGTGCGACTGGACCCGCCGGCATCCTGCCCTAATTATGTATGCTATCGTTCGGGAGGAGCGGCCGAGCGGTTGACCTTGGGGACGCAGAAGCCCCGATCGTCGAACCGGAACTGAACGCAACCAAGCACACGACCGCAAAGACCCAGAATCATGCAAACCGCCAAGTTCAAGATCGGCCAAGTCGTCAAACACCGCTTCTATCCCTTCCGCGGCGTCATCTTCGACGTGGATGCGGAGTTCAACAACACGGAGGAGTGGTGGCAGTCGATCCCGGAGGACATCCGGCCACGCAAGGACCAGCCCTACTATCATCTGCTGGCCGAGAACGAGGAGACGACCTACGTCGCCTATGTTTCCGAGCAGAACCTCCTGCCAGACGACAGCGGAAAGCCCGTGGGTCACCCGCAGATCCCTGAGATGTTCGGCGCCCACGCGGGCAGCCACTACGAAGTGAAGCCCTTCACGATCAACTGATCCGGCGCCGCGCCGGCCCCCGCCGCCGCGCTGACCCGCCAACGCGACGCCTACCGCTCCCGAAGCGACTCGTTGAAGACGCGCACAATCGGGTCGGAGATGTAGCTCAGGACCGTCTTCTTGCCGGTGTTGATGTCGACCGCCGCGGTCATGCCGGGCAGGATGGCGAGCTTCGCGCCGCGATACTCGAGGTAGTTTTTCTGCGTGCGGATTCGGATCCGGTAATAGGTCTCGTTCCGCTTGTTTTCGTCCTGGATGGCGTCGGCGCTGATGTCGACAACCTTGCCCTCGATCCCGCCATAGATCGAATAATCGTAGGCGGTGAGCTTGACCGTCGCCGGCTGGTTCGGGCGCAGGAAGGCGCGATCCTTCGGCTTGATGCGCGCTTCGACCAAGAGGGTGTCCTCGACCGGCACGATCTCGATCAGCGGCTGGCCCGGCTTGACGACCGCGCCGATCGTATTGACGCCAATCTGCTTGATCGTCCCGTTGATGGGGGAGCGGATGTCCGTCCGGCTGACCTTGTCCTCGCCGGCGTTGATCAGCGGCGCGAGCGAGGCAATCTGGTTTTCGGCGTCGGCCAGTTCCTTCCGCACCTCCGACAGGAACTCGGTCTTCTTCTCGTCGATCTTGTCGCGGGATTCGCGCAGGGCAGACCGGGCACGAACCACCGCGAGCCGCTCTGTCCGGAGGCGGCCGGCGGATTCGTCCGTCTTCCTCTGGATTTCGCGCAGCTCGGTTTCCGAAACCGCCCCGCTTCGCAGGTCGCGCCGGGTCTGCGCCAGTTCGCGCCGGAGAGAGGTGAGAAGCGCGCTCAGCCGGCGCACTTCGCTGAGCGTCTCGGCCAGCGCCTGGTTGCGCTGCGCGACCTGGCTGTCGAGGACGGAAAGCTCCGACTTCCGCTGCGCGAGCCGGCTGCGGAACAGGGTCATTTCCCGCCGGGCCTCGGTCGGCGCCTTGTCCAGCACTTCCTTCGGGAAGGTGATCGTGCTCTTGCCTTCGGCCTCCGCGCGCAGGCGGGCGGCCCGCGCCATCAGGGCATAGTATCTCGCACGTTTCTCCCCGACGCTCGCCTTCGAGATCGTGTTGTCGATGCGCAGGAGGATCTGCCCCGCCCGGACCGTATCGCCCTCACGCACCAGGATCGCCGCGACGATACCGCCTTCGAGATGCTGAACGACCTTGTTCTGTCCGGTCGGGATGACCTTCCCGTCACCGCGGGTGATCTCGTCCAGGGTGGCGTAACTTGCCCACAGCGAGAACACGACCAGGAAAACCCCGATGATGCCGAACATGTAGACGGCGAACCGTCTGGCGGTGCGCGTCGCGGTCGCCTCGATGTTGCCTCCCTCGGCACTCAGGCGTAGCGGATCTCTCGATCTCGACATCGTCCTCCGGCTCCCGTTACCGGCTCGCCACGCTGGTGGCCTTGATGATCGGCTTGAAGATGTATTCCAGGATCGACTTCTCCTTGCCGCTCTTGATGTTCACCATCGCCGTCATGCCGGGAATGATGGGGAACTTCTTGCCGTCCTTCTCCAGGAAGCTTTTGTCGGTCCGCACGCGGACGCGATAGAAGGCCTCGCCCGGACGTGCCGGGTCGTCGATCGTGTCGGCGCTGATGTCGACGACCTTCCCGTCCAGCCCGCCATACTTCGAGTACTGATAGGCCGTGATCTTGACCAGGGCCGTCTGGCCCGGCTGCAGAAAGGCGCGGTCGGACGGACGAATGCGCGCCTCGATCAGAAGCGAATCCTCGATCGGCACAATCTCCGCGAGGGGTTCGCCCGCCTTGACCACGCCGCCCTTGGTCGTAACCCGCAGCTGCTTGATGGTGCCGCGCACCGGCGAGCGCACCTCCGTGCGGCTGACCTTGAACCACAGCTCCTGGATCTTCTCCGACAGGATCGAGATCTTGGAGCGGACCTCGTTCAGCTCCTTATGGATGTCCGCCTTGTAGCTGTTCTCCCGGTCGGTGATCTTCTGCTTGCCCTCCCGGATCGAAGCCTGGGCGCGCGGGATCTTGAGCTGGGCGGTGCGCAGTTCGCCCGCCGCGTCGTGATACTCCCGCTGCTTGCGCAGATATTCGAGCCGGGAAACCGAATGGGGCACCAGCCGGCTCATGCGCTGGGTTTCGGTGCGCAGGGAAGCGACCTTGGACACCAGCGCGCCCACCTCGCTGCGCTGTTCGGCGAGCGCCTGAATGCGTTGTTTCACCTGTTGCCGCAGAACCGCGATCTCCGCCTTGAAGCTGGCGGCGCGGGATCGGTAGAGCGCCTGTTCGCGCCGGGCGATCAGGGGGGCGTCCCGGAGGACCGCCTTCGGGAAGACGAGGGTCTTCTTGCCTTCTGCCTCAGCCTCCAGCCGGTGGGCACGGGCGACCAGGGCCAGATATTTCGTTCGCTGTTCCAGATACTCGGCGCGGCCGTCGCGGTTGATGATACGAAGGAGAACCTGTCCCGCCTTCACCTCGTCGCCCTCCTTGACGAGGATATTCTCGACGATGCCCCCCTCCAGATGCTGGACGATCTGGTTGTGGCGAGAGGCGATGACCTTTGCATCGCCCTTGGTCATTTCGTCGACACGGGTCTGGCTGGCCCACAGCACGAAACCCGCGATGCAGACGCCGATGCAGATCAGGAGATAGAAAGCGAACCGGCTCGCCCCCCGGTAGCGGGCGGCGGCGACTTCGGGCATCAGGTCGACGTCTTCTCGATAGCGGTTGCGCGCCATCCTCTACACTCCTTCGGGAGACGGCCGGATCCAGCCATCTACCCGGCGTTGTCTCGCGGAGAGGCGCGGATCGCGCCTCCGCCGGCGGTAAACCGGCCCCCGCTTGTCGTTACGGGCCGCCGCCTGGACGGCATTCCCGTCCCCTGCAACCCGGACGGTGTTCCCGTCCCCTACAAACAGGACGGCGTTCCCGTCCCGTGCGGGGCGCGCGGGGTCAGACCGACGCGCCGCGAACCTTTCCGCGCGCCAGCGTTTCCAGAACGTCGTCGCGCGGGCCGTCGGCGACGACGCGCCCGCTGTCCATCACAATCAGGCGGTCGACCAGGGACAGAAGCGAGACGCGCTGCGTCACGACGATCAGGGTCTTGCGCTCGAGCGTTTCCTTCAGCCGGGCGATGAACCAGTCCTCAGAGCCCTTGTCCATGGCGCTGGTCGGTTCGTCGAGGATCAGGATCTGAGGGTCGCGCACCATCGCCCGGGCAATCGCCACGGACTGCCGCTGACCGCCCGACAGGGCCTCGCCCCGCTCGCCGACCTGCAGGTCGAAGCCCAGGGGGTGCTTGCTGATGAAGCTGTCGACGCCGGAGATGCGGGCCGCGCGCAGGATCGCCGCGTCGTCCACATAGGGTGCGCCCATGGCGATGTTCTCGCGAACGCTGCCATAGAACAGGAAGATGTCCTGGGAGACGTAGCCGATGTTCCGGCGCAGGTCCGCCGGGTCGATCTGCATGATGTCCGTGCCGTCGATGCGGACCGATCCCTCCTGCGGCTCGTACAGGCCGAGGATCAGCTTCTCGACCGTGCTCTTGCCGCTGCCGATCTTGCCGATGATGCCGACCCGCTCGCCCGCCTCGATCTTGAAGGACGCGCCCTCGACGGCAGAGACCTCCTGCTCGGGGTAGGAGAAGGTGACATCCTTGAACTCGATCGCGCCTTTCAGGTTGGGGCGGTGGACGAAATTCTTCCCGGCGGGCCGCTCGACCGGCATCTTCATGATCTTGTCGAGGGTCTTGAGCGAGACCATCGACTGGTTGAACCGGGTCATGATGCCGGCGACCTGGGACAGGGGCGCCATGGCGCGGCCGGTCAGGATCGTGCACGCGATCAGCGCGCCGACGGTGAGGGTCCCCTCGAAGATGAGGTAGACGCCGACCACGACGACGGCGACGGTCGTCAGCTGCGTTGTCATGTTCGTGATGAACATGCCCAGGGTCGACAGCGTCCGCGCCTTCATCGAGCTGTGGGAGGTCAGGCCGACGAACCGTTCCCAGTTGCGCTGGGTCCGGCCCTCGGCCCCCAGGCTCTTGATCGTCTCCAGGCCGACGATGCTCTCGACCAGAAGGGCGTGTTTCTGGGCGGATTCGCGTGCGGTTTTCGTGACGATGCGGGTCAGCGGGATCTGCAGGAGGAGCCCGGCGCCCACAACAATGGGGACGGCCGCAAGGGGCACGAAGCCGATAGGGCCGCCGATAATGAAAATCACGGCGACAAACAGGAATATGAAGGGCAGGTCGACCAGGGTGACCATGGTCGCAGACGTGAAGAAGTCGCGTAACGTTTCAAACTCGCGCAGCTGGTTGGCGAAGGCGCCGGCAGAGGGCGGCCGCGCGCTCATGCGTATGCCCAGTATCTGCTGGAAGATCAGGCTTGCCATGATGACGTCGGCGCTGCGCCCGGCGGTGTCGACGAAATAGCCGCGCAGGTTTCTCAAGACGAACTCGAACGCGAAGATCGTCAGGACGCCGATCACCAGGACCCAGAGGGTCTCCTGGGCCTTGGTCGGCACCACGCGGTCGTAGACGTTCATCACGAACATCGGCGTCGCGATGGCGAAGAGGTTGATGAAGAGCGCCGCGACGATGACCTGTGCGTAGATGCGCCAGAACTTGGTCAGGGTGCCCCAGAACCAGCTGCGCGTCGGCTTGATCTCGGTCGCTTCGGATCGCGCATCGAACTGGAACTCCGGCCGGGCGAATATGACATAGCCGGTGAAGCGTTCCTTGAGCTGATCGAGCGGCAGGTCCGTCAGGCCGTGACCGCTCTCCGGCATGATCACGGAAGCGGATGTCTTGTCCCGCATCCGGACGAGAACACAGGCGCGCCCTTCCGCAAGCAGGAGGACCGCCGGCAGGGCGAGATCGGAAATATCCTCCAGCTTGCGGCGCACGATGCGCGAGGACAGCCCGGCCCGGGCGGCGGCGCGCGCAAAAAGGTCGGGCGTCAGCCGGTCGTTGACCAGCGGCAGACCCGCGGTCAGCGATTCGCCGGAATGGGGGCGCTCGAAGATGGCGGTCAGGACGACCAGGCAATCGAGCAGCGGGTCGTCCTTGCGCGCGGCCGCCCCGGGAACCCGCCAGCCCGGCTGACGCGACGCGGCGGCCGGCGGGACCACTCCCTGTTGGCCCGGTCTCGCTTGGTCGCTTCGCTGTTGCTGCCCGCCAGGATGCGCTTTCGCCCGCGGCGCGCCCTGGTCCGCATGGGCCGGGGCGGTCGGGCCGGTTGGTCCGGTCGGCGCATCGGGATCGGATCGCAGCGCGACCGCCGCGGACCCGGGCCCCTGGGCCGCCGGCCGACGGGCCGGGCCACCGGCATCGTGCCCGCTGTCGCCGGATCGCCGCTCCGCATCGTGCAGGCGCGGTCCGCGCGGCGCTTCGAAATTCTCCTGGCCGTACGCATCGTCCTCGCGCGCGGCGAAGCCGATCGTTCGTGCCTGGATGTCGTCGCGCGGCTCCCGCCGGGGCGGCGTGGAACCGGCCTTGCGCGCGGGACCGGCGGCGCCATGCCCGTTGTTCGCGGGGCGGGGCGGCATCGGTTTGCACGGATGCGCGCGAAGGGCGGCCGGGTCGGCGGTGCGTGGGCGGACGGCGGCATCCCGCTCTGGACGATTGGCCGCCGGCCGGTCGGGATGTGCCCCGCCCGAACGCGCGCCTGGTTGCATTGTTCGGGGATCCGCCTTTCTGGGGGCGCCCTGTCCCTGTCCCTGCCGCGGCGCCTGCCCCTGTTCAGGCCGCTGTCCCGGATCAAGTCGCTGTCCAGGCCCCTGCCGCGCCGGTGCCTGTCCGGTCCCTGCCGGCCGGTTCGCCGGCCGCTGATCGTGGCGCATCTGTTCCGGTCCCTGCCGGACCGGGGACGGCTCTTGTCCACGCGCTGCCTGCCCAGCCATCGGCCGCGCAGCCCGTCCACCGCCGGGTCCGCCACCGGGTCCGCTTTGGCGCGCGCGCGGAGCCGATCCGGCGGGATGACCCTGCCGGTCCTGCTCGGCCGGCGCCATGGCCGATCGTCCGGGCGGCGGCGCGCGGCGCGCGGCGCGGGAGCTGTGATCCGGAGGGCTCACGGTTTTGCAATCATAGGCTGAAGTGCCGATCCAGGATTGCGAAGTTCATCCTTAATGGCGGAGCCGGTTTCGAGGGCCCATTTGCCAGTTCGGCAAAATCTTGGGCGCGCTTCCACCGCCGCCATTACTAACCTCTTCTTCAAACTTATCATTGGCGGATCATTAACGCTACGTTTTGTGCCGCGCCGTCAATTTCTTTTTCCCCATAGGGTTAACGGGGCGCGGCCTTGCGGAAAGGTGGTCATCACCATTCATATATATAATTAAAAATTAGTTTATAAACGATGCGGCCGAGGGAGAGATCGCTCGATCCGCCGCTTCAGGCCGCTGGGCCAGGAGGCAAGCAAAAAGCAAGTCTTGCCTCTCATACGTTAAGCATAATGGATTATTTACTTGTGGCTTCCCTGTCAAATCGGCAAGATGATCTCCATCGCTCGTTGCGGGGCGATGTCCGGGAAACCGGTCCGTCCCGTATCCGAAGTTGGTGAATAAAGCGTTTCCCGCGTCGTTGGGAACGGGCACCCGGGGCCGGCATCCGGAAGAGATGTGGCTGAAGTGAAAGCGACGATGTCGCATGGGGGCAGAAGTCGCCGTTGGACAAGATCGCTTCTGGATAACGCCGGGTATCGCGGCAGCGGGTGTGGCGGTGGCACGCAGATGGCGACAAGGCGACGGAGCGATAAAGCGCCGTGGCGATGGATCGGGGAACAGCCAATGTGGGGGCGAGTACATCCGGAAGCAGCGCTTCCGGGATGACCGGGCGGATCTCCGCGCCGGTCGATACGTAAGAATCTTGAGGGCGGCGATGTCTGTGCTGCGGGCATTGCCGGATGAGGGTCGGTGATGAGCATGTCTGGAAAGTCGATCAGGAAGAGCGCCAAGCGACCGGGGGGCGCGGGCCGGGTCCTGTGCGGGGCTGCGGTTGGCACCCTCCTTCTGGGGCTGGTGTACCCGCAGTCCTCGATGGCCATCTCGCTGAAGGAAGCGGTCGAAAAGACCCTGCGCTCCCATCCGGAGATCGGCGCGATCCGGAATAACCGCCGGGCGATCGACCAGGAATTGCGCCAGGCGCGCGGCGCCTATCTGCCATCGATCGACGCCCGTGGCGCCTTCGGCCACGAATTCAGCAACAATTCCACAACGCGCTCCCGGGCCGCCCGTGTCACCGGCGGCAAGAGCGGGTGGGTCTCGATGAACCGTTACGAGGCGGGCATCAGCCTGCGCCAGCTGGTCTTCGACGGCCTCGGCACGCGACGGGAGGTCGAGCGCCAGTTCGGACGCGCGACGTCGGCGCAGTACCGCGTTGCCGACACCGCCCAGGCGGTGGCGCTGCGCGCCGTCGAGGCCTATCTCGAAGTCGCCCGGACGCAGCGTATCGAGAGGGTCGCGGCGAGCAATGTGCGCATCCATGAACAGATCCTCAAGCGGGTGATCGCCAGGGCGCGCGGCGGCAGCGGCCCGCAGTCCGACGTCGATCAGGCGCGCGCGCGGATCGCGGCGGCCCGCTCTGCGCTTGCCCAGGCGCGCGGCCGATATGCCGACGCGGTCGCGGCCTATGTCGCCGTGGTGGGTGAGCGTCCGACGGACATGGAGAATGTCGCGGCACCGGAAACGGAACTGCCGTCGAATGTGGACGAGGCGGTACAAGTCGCCATGGAGGCCGCGCCATCGATCTCCGCGGCCGCGGCGGACGTCCGCGCGGCGGAGGCGGCCGTCGGTGTCGCGAAGTCGCGCTTTCTGCCGCGTATTGAGGTCGATGTGTCGGCCAACTATCTCTACAACGTCGACGGGACGCGGGGCCCGAACCGGGATTTCTCCGCCCTACTTGTCGGCAGATGGAACCTCTATCGCGGAGGCATCGATGTCGCCCGTCGGCGAGAGGCCGTCGCCCGTCTGTTCGAGAGCCGGGCCCTGCTTGCCAAGACCCAGCGTGAGGTTGCGCAGCAGGTTCGCGTGTCCTGGAATGCTTTGAACCAGGCGCGGGAACGGCGTGTGTCGCTCCGCCAGCAGCTCCAATCCAACGGTCGCGTGCGGGTGGCCTATTCCCGGCAGTTCGATCGCGGCCGCCGCACGCTTCTCGACCTGCTCGACATCCAGAACGAGATCTTCACGTCCGAGACCAACCTGATCACGGAAGATTTCACGATCCGTTTCGGGGCATTCCGGACGCTCGCCACCATGGGCAAACTTGTGCAGACACTCGGCCTGAAGCTGCCGAACGAGGCGGTGAAGGGGCCGGCGAAAACCTTTCTGCGCGACGTTCGCGACGACCTGAAGCCGTTCCGCGTCAACGACTGACCGGTCGCCCTGCCGCCCTGAAGTGCTCCCCGCCCGGCCGTCCTGCATGGTCAGGCACCTACACGGCCGGCGACGGAGAGGCCTTCAATGGGCGACCGTGCCCGAAAAGAGGTTGATGGTGAGGACGCCCGCCAGAATGAGGGCGATCCCCGCGAGTGCGGGCACATCCAGCTTTTGGCCGAAGATGAAATAGCCGATCGCGGTGATCAGGACGATGCCCGCCCCGGACCAGATCGCATAGACCACGCCGACGGGCAGGGTGCGCAAGGGCAGTGCCAGGAAGAACAGGGCAATACCATATCCCGCGATCGCGGCGACGGATGGCAGCAGCCGCGTGAAGCCCTCACTTTCCTTGAGGGCCGAGGTGGCGACGACTTCGAAGACGATGGCAATACCGAGATAAAGGAAGTTCAAGGCGGGGCGCTCCGACAGCGACGGGGACAAGTTACGGGGTGAATCGACCTAGCATGGGCGCGGCCCGGCGTCATGCCGTGTCGGTCCCCCTTTCTCGCGCATCGGGGTCGCGTTCCGCACGGCCAAATCCCGGAATTCCGCAGGGGCGTTGCGCCACTTGCCCAACTCTTTGTCTTCTCTTGATATTTCCTTCATTTTTTCGCTTAAGTTTTAAGTAGGGTTACGAAAATGTTGACAGTTTCGGGGCCATCTGTCACAAGGTCCGACGAGGCACGGCGCGGGACGACCGCGTTCCCCGTTCGAATTCGCGTCGACGGCCGGTCGGAAACGATCCCGGGCACGCGGAGAAAAGGGCAGGAAACCGTGCCATCTGGCCCGTAAGGGCCGTCATCGCAGGCGCCTTGAACAGCGCCGCCGCAGGCAGCGGAACGGAGCGCCGGGACACCCGGAACCGCCGCTGTCCCGGCAACGAAGCGGTCCTCACGAGGGACCGTTCCCCGGCAACGGGGCGGCCGCGATGACTTTCTTGCGACGCACCACGAGTGTTGTGAGGGGCGCTGTCCGGGTTCCGGACGGCGCGTTCGTCATATCCGACCCCCGCACAGGGGCGAATGGCCGGGCAGATACCGGCGCGACGACCGGGGCCGCCGGCCCCGTTTCTCCGATATCCGAACTTTCCTTTTGTGAGCGAGCGAGCCGGACGGCGGTTCGGGGCTGCGGCCCTGCGATCCGTCCCGCCGGCATTCTTGGTTGGAGCTAGACCATGGCGTCCTCGAACGAGAACACCCCTTCCGGCAAGGCCCCCGTTGAGGGTCCCGTCGACGGCACATACCGGCCCGGGACCGACGACCCGCGGCTGGACCTGACCGCCGGCGAGAAAGTGGAGGCGATCGCGGTGGCCAAACCCGAGGCGGGCAAGGTCGTCACGGTGACCGTCACCGCGGGCCGGCAACTGAAGCTGGCCTTCAACAACGGGGACATCGCCAAGCGCGAAATCGTCAAGGAGGATTTGGTTCTCGATCTCCGGGACGGCGGCAAGGTCATCCTGAAGGACTATATGGTCGCCTTCGGCCTGATCGGCGACGTCAAGACGGAAGTGGTACAGCTCGACGGCAAGGTCTTCTCGCTCACGGACCTGCTGACGCCCGCTGCCGGCTCCACTGCCACGACAAAGACGGACACGACGCCGGCGCCGGCCGACGTGCCGCCGACAACCGATGCCTTCATCATCGACAAGCCGGCCGCGGGCACGACGCGCACCGTTCGGATCCCCGGCGGCCGCCGCCTCGCGCTCGACTTCAACGAAAACGACGTCGCCTCGACGACCGCGGGCGACAACGGCTCGCTGGTTATCCGCTTCAACGACGGCGGACAGATCGTCGTCGCCAATTTCCTCAAGTACCTGGAGGCGAACACCGACGCCAACGTCACCCTCGCGGGCGGGCGGACGGTCAAGCTCGTCGAGCTGCCGACCCTCCTCGGCTCGGGCGCCGGCGGCGACCCGGAGGACGCCGGTGCTTTCTACACCCAGTACAACCCCGGCGATCTGCCGCCAGGGCTTGACCATCTTCCCGGCCTGCCCGACGAGCTGCTGAGCTTCACGGCCCCGGAACCGCGCCTCGGCCCCGGCATTCTTCTGACCAGCGGCGATAGCGTCACAAGCAACCTGCTGCCCGACGACGACCCGACCGCCCA
>CAYGKX010000097.1:0-9065 GCA_964350225.1 uncultured Rhodospirillaceae bacterium
GCCGTGACACGGTCGATCTCTTCCGCCTGTCCCAGGCTCAACCCTTCCTCCGGATCGAGGCACCAGATGCCTTCGAGCAGCCCCTGCCGCCGCAGGATCTCGTGCACGCCGGCGATGCAGCCCCGGAAGTCGTTCGCGACATCGAAGAAGGCGGCGTTGCAGTCGGTGATCTGCGCCTCGAGCGACAGGAGATCGTTCGGAACCGCGCCCGACGCGACGGCCGCGTGGATCCGGTCGAGGAGCCCGACCACATTTTTCACCCAGACGCTCCAATGGCCGAGAAGGCCGCCCTTGAACCGCACCGTCACCGGTTCCCCGTCGCGGACCAGTGTGAAAGGTGTGACGAGGTCGAGCAGGATATGGTCGTCGTTGCCGGTATAGAGGGTGATGCGCTCTTCGGCGCCGGCATCCACTACGCCGCGCAGGACATTCAGTGTGCGGTAGCGATGGAAGGGCGCGGCCTTGATGGCGACGACATTCTCTATCTCGGCGAAACGGCGCCAGAAACTGTAGGGCAGTTCCCTGCCTCCGACGGCGGGCTGAAGGTAGAAGCCGACGACGGGAATCGTCGCGGCGACCGCCCGGCAATGGTCGATCAGCGCATCCTCGTCCGCTTCGCGCATCGCCGCCAGGCTGAGGAGACCGGCGTGATAGCCGAGGTCGCGCGCCGTTTCCGCCTCCGCGACGGCCTGCGCCGTCCCGCCCGCGAGGCCAGCGATCATGAACAGCGGCCGGTCGGACCAGCCGGCAGCCGTCTCGGCGCCCAGGCTCAGAACCGGTTCGTAGAGGCCCTTTTCCCGGATTTCGAACTGCGTCGTGTGGACGCCGACCGCGAGGCCGCCGGCGCCCGCATCGATGTAATAGCGTGTCAGTGCGCGCTGGCGCCGCTCGTCGAACCTGCGCTCCGCGGACAGGGCCAGCGGGTGCGCCGGGATCACCAGCCCGGCGCGCAGCCGGTCAAGCAGGTGAGGCGGGATCGTGTCGATCGGCATGGCGGTCGGGGTGGGATGCGAGAAGTAACCAGTTCGTTATTTCGGCGCATACTGCCCCAACGGCCCCGGCCGGTCATCCCCTTTTCGTCGCCTCAATAGAGCGCCGCTGCCGAATCCGTCTCCAGATAGTGGCGCCGGTGACCGGCGACCGTTTCGTATATCCGCGCCCCTCCCGCGCGCATTTCCTCCCATTCTTCCGCTCGGATCCAGTCGACAACCTCGGCGACGTAGGTCGGATGGGCCTGGATCCGGGCGAACCATTCCGCTGATCGCGGCTTGTCCGCCGTCCAGATGTCGAGCAAGCCCATATAGTCGAGGCGTGCGAAATAGGGGGAGAGGTTGATCTCGGCCAGGGTCATCCGGCCGTCGGTCAGCCACTCCCGCCCGTCGGACAGGACCTTTTCGATCTTCTGGAAGATCTTCTCGTAGGCGACCGTCCCCCGGTAGATGTGCGGCGCGTCGGCGCCGAACTCGTAGATCGATACCTGACGGTCGCGCCGGTCGAGATCGGGAATGCGCGCGAGATGCGCCGCCAGTTCCTCCGCCGTCATCGCCTTCAGGCGGTCCATGAACATGGCGGCATAGCTCATCACCGCAACCCCCTGATGGAGGCCCTCGTCGCACGCCTTCGGATAGAGCCGCATCTGGGACCGCTCGAAGGGATCGGCGGGCTTCAGTGGCGGGTCCGGAAAGGCGTCGTCGAGATATTCGGCGATCAGGGTCGATTCGGTGACGATGTTCTCGTCATGGACGAGGGTCGGGACCACGCCCTTTGGGTTCAGCTTGAGATAGTCGGGGTCGAACTGCTTGCTCTTGAACAGGTCCACCTCGACACTCTCCCAGTCGAGGCCCTTCTCCTTCAGGACCATCCGTACCTTCTCGGAGCAGACCGAGTTGTTGAAGTGGTAGAGCGTGATACTCATCGGCGCATTCCTCCCGGTTTTCTTATCCGTCTTCGGCGCCATCCTCCGGTGCGGTAAGCGCGAGGGACAGGCGATAGCGCGCCATGTCCGCGCGGTGGACGGTGGCGCCGGCGAGGATCGGGCGGTCGGCGGCATCGAAATAGACCATGGCGCGCTCCAGGACCGGTGCGCCCGCCGGGAGGTGCAGGAGGCCGGTCTCCTCCGCGGTGGGCAGGCGTGACCCGATCTGCCAGTCGCCCCGGACCGCGGCACGCCGGTCGCGCAGATGATCGATGATGCGGCCCGTTGCGACGGCTTCGTCGAACCCCACCGCCTCGGCCACGTCGGTCAGAAGGGTCCGATCGTCGATGGCGAGCGGCACGCCGGCGACCGCCCGGAGGCGGCGGAAGCGCAGGATTTCGGACCCCGCCGGGATCGCGAGCCGGGCCGCGGTCTCGGTGGCAGCCGGCTCGCGCCGGAAATCGAGGAGCTGCACCTCGGTCGGCGTCCCCGTCGTCTCGTACTGCCGCTCGATATCCATCTCGGACGACAGGCGCTCCTCGAACACCCGCCGGGCGACGAAGGTGCCCCGCCCCCGCTCCCGCCGCAGGTAGCCTTCCGCGACCAGATCGGCGAAGGCCTGTCTGACGGTCAGGTGGCTGACCCCGAAATGGCCGGCCAGTTCCCGCTCCGTATAGAAGCGTGGATTGTCGGTCGGCCAGGCAAGAATCTCCGCCAGAAGTCGCTGCCGGATCTGGGCGTAGATTGGCAGCGCCGAGGCGCGATCTATCCGCCAGGACCCGATGGCGTCCGACAGGGGTGGGGTCATTTGGGCCCGCTCATTTCCTTGCGGCGCATCGCGTCCTCTGGTAGCCTTATTGCTATATAAAACTATAGCTTTCCGCCCTGGCCGTCCACTTGGACCCACACCGGCGCGGAACCGCACCGCGAGAGAGGAGCAGGCCATGGAAGCCTCCATGCTCGAAGAGACGATCCAGAACCCCAATCCCTACCCGATCGTCGCCAAGCCCGCCTACGACGACGTGTGGGAGCTGTGCCACCAGGCGCGGAAGCTGGCCTGGGACCCAGTGACGGACGTCGACTGGGCGCAGCTGGAGCGCGAGACGGCCGACCTGCCGGAGGAGGTCCGCGCGGCTGGCGCCGAATGGTGGAGCCTGCGCGCCTGGATGGAGCATGGCGCAACGCCTTATGGCGCGGAACGCTACCGCCAGGCGGTGTTCGAGAACCAGCCCTTCGAGATCAAGCAGCATGTCGCGAATTTCATCCAGGAGGAGCTGCGCCACCACGAAGCCTCCTACCGGATCGCCGACGTCCTGGGCGGCTATCAGCCGACGCCGCGCTCCGACTATTTCCAGATGATCATCCCGAAGTTCCACGACGAGAAGGACGAGAAGGCGATGTCCTTCGTTGCCGGGATGGCCGTGAACACGCTTTTCGAGCAGCTGTCGGGCGAGCTCCTGACCGCGCGCTACAAGAATGCGCGCTTCGAGCCGATCCGGAAGGCCTGCGAGATGATCCTGCGCGACGAGGCCCGGCACGTTCAGTTCGGCCGCATCCTGATGCGCCGCTTCTTCGCGGAGCTGCCCGAGGACGAGAAGATCATGCTGGGCGCGAAGTTCGCCAAGAAGCTCCGCGGCAGCCTCCTGAACGGCGTCTATGCCGTGGTGAACCTGCCCAAGGACGAGCGCGACCGTTCGGCCCGGGCCCGATCCCTCGCCGCCGAATACGGCCTCGGCGCGACCTATCCCGACGAGGAGGTCGCGATCATCGTGCGGTCGCTGCAGGAGATCCGGGCCGAGGTCGCCGAGTATGGCGTGCCGATCCCGGCGATCCCGGAGGTCGAGGAGGACGCGCCGGCGATGGGGAACGCGGCGGAGTAAACACTTCGCGGGGTCCGGCTGCCCGCCTTCGCATCCTTCGAGACGGGCGCTAACGCGCCCTCCTCAGGATGAAGGGGTTGGTTCAGCGTCAAATAAGGGCTTCATCCTGAGGAGGCGGCGCAGCCGCCGTCTCGAAGGATTGGATGACGCGCGCACCCGACCCTCCGCCGGGAGACCCCCGATCAAGTCCGGGATGGCAATTGCGCGCTTGAAACACCGCGCCACCCCGGCCCCCGAGCCGGGGTCTCTCGACGCTGCGCTCCGCCCCTAAAGGTTCAAATTCGGCTGCGCCCCACCCGTCGGGGTCCGCATCGCCTCTATGATCGCCCGCAATTGAGCCTCGTCGGCGGCGCGCGGGTTCATCCGGAGTTGCGGGCTCTTGCAGGCGCCTTTCGCGGCGGCGTCCCGGTCGGTGTCCGTCTTCACCCACGCGTCGAGGCTGAGATCGAGGTCGAGTGCGTGGCGCAGCTTCGACAGGCCTTCGGCCGCCGTCGCGCCGCCGAAGATCTCCGCGACCTCCGCGCCCTTGTCGCCCATCTCCCGGTGGTTGAAGGCCATGGTCCAGGGCAGCGCCAGCGCGTTGGCGAGCCCGTGGGCGACATGGAACTGGGCACCGAGCGCGCCCGAAAAGGCGTGGGCAAGACCGAGGCCGGCGCTGTTGAACGCCATTGCTGCCTGCATCGAGCCGATCAGGCATTCGCCCCGCGCGAGAAGGTTCTCCGGATCGGCATAGGCGATCGGGAGCGAGCGGGCGAGAAGCCGCATGGCCGAATGCGCCAGGGGGTCGCTGCCGAGGTTCGCGCCGCGCGAGGTGTAGGCCTCGACCGCGTGTGTCACCGCGTCAAAGCCCGACGCGGCGGTCACGCCGGCCGGGGCCGAGACGCCGACGGCCGGATCGAGGAGCGCGATCTCGGCCGCCATATGGCTCGAGTGGAAGACCATCTTGTAGTCGGTCCCCGCCTCGCCGATCACGGCATACTCGGAGACCTCGCTGCCCGTGCCGGCCGTGGTCGGCACGAGGACGAAGGTGGAGGCATGAGGCTGCATCACGACGCCGACGGCGCCCGCGATGTTCTTGATGTCGCCGGGATTGCTGAGGAGCATGCGCGCGACCTTGGCCGCGTCCATCGCCGACCCGCCGCCGATCGAGACGATCATGTCGGCGTCCTCGGCGGCGAGGAAGGCGCGTGCCCCCTCCACAACATCCGTGTCCGGTTCCACCGGCGGGATCGCGTGGAAACTGGGCTGGTAGGCCGCGAGCTGTGCGGCCAACCGATCGGCGAGACCGCCCGTCATGACAAAGCCGTCGACGACGAAGGCGATCTTCTTGCATCCGCGCTCCGCCGCGAGGTCGCCCAGTCGGTCGATCCCTCCCTCGGCATAAATGACGCGGCTGGTCGAATGCTTGAACAGGAACGGCTCGATCGCGGCCATGTCGATACTCTCTCCCAAATGTCGCGGGCCGGCGTGGCGGCCCCTAGATCCGGCCCAGCCGGACGTCTTCCATAAGCTTCAGCACGACGGGCAGGGGGCGGCAGTCGCCCAGCATCTCGATGAACGCGCGGCGGTGGTCGCCGCCGGCCGCGATGCTCTCCCGCGTCATGTCCGGGTAGCCCTGCTTGCGCAGGGCATCGAGCAGGATCTCGACGATCTGCTCGCGCATGTCCGGTTCGTCGCTGTCTTCGGTATCCATTTCACAAACGGTCGTCGGGCCCGGCGCGAGGGCTGAACCTCGCGGCCGGGCCCGCGGCCCGTCACCTTACTTCGTGTTGACGATGAGCATGATCTTGTCCATGCCACCCACCTTGTCGGCATAGGACTTCCAGAAGCCGGCCATCACCGCCTGCCAGGCGGCGGCGTCGACCGAATGCTTCTTCGCGCCCTTCTTTATGGCGTCGGCCAGGGCCGCAGCCTGCTCTTCGGCCGCCAGCTTGTTGAAATAGGGGATCGCCTGCTTGGCGGCCGCCTCCCAGGCCTTCTTTTCGTCGTCCGAGAGCGACTTCCAGAACTGGTTGCCGACATACATCACGCCGAGCGCCCAGATGTGGCCGGTCTCGGAGAACTGCGGGACGACCTCGTAGAGCTTGAGCGCCCGATAGCCGGACTTGGTCATGTCCATATAGTCGACCACCCCGGTCTCGAGGGCGTTATAGGCCTCGGTGATCGGCACCGGGGTCGGGTTGGCGCCGAGATAGCGCCAGAGCGCGATATGCAGATTGCTCTGCAGGACGCGCATCTTCAGGCCCTTGACGTCCTCGGGCTTGGTAATCGGCTTCTTGGCGATGACATGCCGGGCGCCGTAGATGATGAAGCCCAGGACGTGGAAGCCCTTCTCGGCATACTTCTTCTTGAACTCGTCGCCGATGGGGCCAGCCATGACCTTCTCGATATGCGCCTCGTCGCGGAACATGAAGGGCATGTCGAAGAGAGCGCCATCGGGCACCCAAGTGGTCAGGTTCGCGAGGGTCGAGAGCGCGGCCTGGATCGAACCCAGGCGGACGCCTTCGGTCGTTTCCTTCTCGCCGCCGAGGGCACCGTTGGTGACGACCTTGAACTTGAACTTGCCCGGCATGCTCTTCTCGAGCAGTTCGCTCATGCGGTACCAGACCTTCGCCTGGGGGCGGTTCGGGCCGTAGATGACCGAGACCACCACCTGTTTCTGGGCAGCGGCAGGCGCCGGGGCGAGGGTCGCCGCCGCCGGCAGGGTCAGGGCCGCGGCCAGCGCGGCGAGGGTAGTCCGTCGCGGAATTCTCGTTTTCATGGGAAGCCTTCCTTTCCTTATCACTCTCGTTCGTTCTTGCTACGGGCCTGCGATCACCGGCCCGAAATCAGCCAGTCCAGACCGAGCGAAACGCCCGGCACGTAGGACACGATGAGGAGCGCCACGAAGAGCGCGCCGAGGAACGGCAGAATGGCCGCAAAGATCTTGTGGACGGGCGTCCGGCTGACCGTCGAGGTGACGAAGGCCAGCATGCCGACGGGCGGCGTCAGCCCGCCGAGCATCAGGTTGACGACGATGACCAGGCCGATATGGACCGGATCGTAGCCGAGCTTGGTCATGAGCGGCAGGATGAGCGGCGTTAGGATCAGGATCGCCGCGCCGATGTCGAGCACCATGCCGAACAGCAGGAGCAGCACGTTGACGATCAGAAGCACCAGGATCGGGTCCGATGAGATCGCCAGGATCGCCGCCGTGATGTCCTGCGGCACCTGTTGGGAGACGAGGACGAAGGCGAATGGCGCCGCCGCCCCGATCAGGAGCCCGATCAGCGCGGCCTCGATCGCCGATTCGCGGATCGTCGTCCAAAGTTCCCGGAGGTTGTAGTTGCGGTAGACACCGAAGCCGAGCACGAGGGAGTAGGCGACCGCCAGGACACCCGCCTCGGTCGGCGTGACGATGCCGAAACGGATACCGCCCAGGATGATGACGGCGAGGATCAGTACCGGCAGCGCGTGGACGAAGGCGCGCAGGCGTTCGGAGGCCCGGGCGCGCTGCCCGCGATCGTCGAGGTTCCGGGCCTTGACGACGAAATAGACCATGACCATCAGGCAGACGGTCATCAGGATGCCCGGGCCGACGCCCGCAAGCCACAGGTCGCCGACCGACAGGTTCGAGACGGCCGCGAGGATGAGGAGGGCGATCGAGGGCGGGATGATGTTCGGCAGCACCGCGGCCGACGCCGTGATCGCGCAGGCCAGGTCCTGCGGATAGCCGCGCCGCACCATCTGCGGGACGAGGAGCTTGGAGCCCAGCGCGGCTTCGGAATAGCTCGACCCCGAGATGCCGCCATAGAGGAAACTGGAGAAGACGTTCACCTGCCCCATGCCGCCGCGGAAATGGCCGACCAGCTTGTGAGCGAAGTCGACCAGGTAGGTCGTGAGGCCGCCCCGGTTCATCAGCGCGCCGGCGGTGATGAAGAAGGGCACGGCGAGCAGCAGAAACTTGGACGAGCCGTTGACCATGTTCTGTACGATGGCCGCGGGCGGCAGGAATCCGCCGACCATTGTCGAGATGAAGACACTCAACAGCATCGCGAAGGCGACCGGCATCCCGATGGCGAGACCGACGGCGAAAACGACGCACATGGCGGCGGCGGAATTGAACTCCGGCAGCGCGACCCAGCCCCGGTCGTTCAGAACGATGTAGATCGCGGCGGCGGCCGCCACCTCGATGATCCCGCGCCACCTGGCCCGGCCCTTTTCCAGACCCTCCAGCGCGATATAGACGAGCGCGACGCCCGCCGCCGCCGGGATGAGCACGAACTTGAGCCAGCCCGGCAGGCCCAGCGCGACGTTGGTCCCGCCGATGGCGCCGATCAGCGTGTCGGAGCCGAAGATCAGGAGGATCATCGTGTAGGCGACGAGGACCTTGGCGACGATCTCCACGGCGAGGCGGAGCTTCGCCGGCAATCGTTCGACCAGGAAGGTGATCGACAGGTGCATCCCCGCCCGTTCGGCTAGCGGAATGCCCAGGAAGATCACATAGATGAAGAGCCACTGGGCGAGTTCGGCCGCCCAGGTGAGCGAGTAGTTGAAGACATATCGGCCGATGACGTTGCCGAGGATGATGACGATGAGGCTCGCGAGCAACAGCCCGGCGACGTTGCCGACCAGCCAGTCCAGCCCGCGCAGCAACCGGCCCCAGATATTGCCCGGCGGTTCGGTGCCCTGCGCCTCCGCCATGGCGGCCGCGCCCTCGTTCACCGCGATGCTCTCGGTCGCCGCCATGGCCTAGCGTCCCGCCGCGTAGTTCTGCATGCCGCGCGGGCTGGCCCCGGCGGCGAGGAAGGGGCCGTCCCGGCCGACGGCGGCGATCCGTCCCTCGGTCCAGGGCTCGCCCATCTTCACGTCGTGACCGCGCCGGGCGAGGTCGTCCCGCGCCGCCTCGCTCCAGCGGCCGCCCAGGACGAGCCGCCGCCGCCGGGCATGGCGGGGGTAGAAGGAATTCGGCCAGTGTTCGGAGTGGAAGGCCGGCGCCTCGGACGCCCGTTGCAGATCGTAGCCATGGTCGAGATGGCGCAGGAGAAAGGTCAGCTGCCACTGGTCCTGCTGGTCGCCGCCCGGTGTGCCCATGGCGAGGCGAGCGCCATCGTCGTCGAGCACCAGGGTCGGCGTCAGGGTCGTGCGCGGACGGCGGCCGGGCGCGAGCGCCGAGGGCGCGTCGGGATCGAGCGACATGGACTGAAGACGGGTGCCCATGGGGAAGCCCAGTTCCGGGATCACCGGGGAGGATTGCAACGACGACGACCCCACCATCTTCCCCGGCGCCC
>CAYGKX010000097.1:9075-9365 GCA_964350225.1 uncultured Rhodospirillaceae bacterium
CATGTTGCCGAATCGGTCGGCTACTTCGATGGTGCAGGTATCGCCGACGAAGGGTTGGGCGACCTTGTCGCCGGCGGCCTCCTCAAGAGCGGCGAAGGTCGGTTCGCCGCCGCCATAGCGCCCGAGGAGTCCCGCCTCCGCGATCCGGTCGCAGGCCGCCTCGAAGCCGACGCTCGCCGCGGCACGGTCGAAGCCCGGCACGGCGCCCGGCACGCAGCCGTCGGCCGCCACGGTCATGGAGATCGCCGCCCTGCGGGCCCGGGCATAATCTGACGAAAGAAGCACATCGA
>CAYGKX010000097.1:9375-11481 GCA_964350225.1 uncultured Rhodospirillaceae bacterium
TCCGGGTCGCCGTAATAGGCCTCCCGATCGGCATAGGCGAGCTTCATCGCCTCGACCGCGAGATGGACGAAGTCCGGGCCTTCCGGATCGAGCGCCGAGATATCGTCTTCAGCCAGAATGGCCAGGGATTGGAGGAGGACCGGACCCTGGGTCCAGGGCCCCGCCTTCGCGATGCGCAGGCCGCCGCGCGCCAGAAAGACCGGATCTTCGCGCGTCGCCGACCAGCCGGCGAGATCGGCGCCGCGCAGCAAGCCCGGATTTCGGCGGCCGCTGACATCCATGACCGTTTCGCGGGAGAAGTAGGCGTCGACCGCGCCGGCCACCGGCCCGCGATACCAGGCCCGGCGGGCCGCGTCGATCCCCGCCTCCCGGCTTCCGTTGGCGCCGGCGGCTGCGTCGAGGAGACGACGCCAGGTTGCGGCCAGTGCCGAATTGGCGAGGCGGTCGCCGGCCTGCGGGACGGCATCGTTCGGCAGATAGACGGCGGCGGACGTCGGCCAGTAGGCGCGGAACATGTTCTCCGCCGCCGAGATCGTCGCCGCCAGGCGACCGGAGACGGGCATGCCCGTCTCGGCGTAATACAGCGCCGGTTCCAGAACGTCGGCGAGGGACAGCCGGCCATGGTCGCGCAACAGCAGCATCCAGGCGTCGAAGGCGCCAGGGACGACGGCCGGCAGGAGGCCCGTGCCCGGGATCAGGTCGTGCCCGAGTTCCATCATGCGTTCGATGGTGGCGCCGGCCGGCGCCGGCCCCTGGCCGCAGAGGGTGAAGGCCTCACCGGCGTCGGCATCCCAGGCGAGGGCGACCAGATCGCCGCCGGGGCCGTTCAGGTGAGGCTGAACGACCTGGAGGACGAAGCCCCCCGCGACGACCGCATCGAACGCGGTGCCGCCCAGTTCCAGCATTCGCATCGCCGCCTGGCTTGCGATCCAGTGCGTCGAGGCGGCCATCCCGAAGGTGCCCTTCAAGGTCGGTCGGGTGGTGAACATCCGGCTTCTAGCTCAGCGCGCCATGCGGGGGTTGCGGAGTGGATTGGGCGGACCAATTTGGACCAATTCAGAACCTTTATGCATGCTGCCACCGAATTTCGCGGAGCGCAAGCGCGGCCCCGGCCGCTGCCGGCCCCGGATACGGTGACGGTCCGGCGCGCGCGGCAATTCAGTAGCCGAGCAGATTGCGCCGGACGGTCAGGAGGTGCGTGCGCATCGACTTCTCCGCGGCGGGCGCGTCCCGTTCTATGAGGGCGGCGACGATCGCTTCATGCTGGCGCTGGTAAATTTCCAGGCGTTTCATGGTCAACCCGCGCCGGTGGAGCCGCCCCCAGGCCTCGGTCCGCCGCATCCGCTGGATGCCGGAGAAGACGGCGATAAGATACGTGTTCTTGCTGGCGACGACCAGCCGCTCGTGCAGCTGCCGATCCCATCGCTCGAATTCCGCCATGTTGCGGGCCGCGGCGCCTTTACGCACAAGAGATTGTAATTCTTCGATTTCCATTTCCGATGCCCGGGCAACGGCGAGAGCGGCGAGCGCCGGCTCGAGGATCAGCCGCGTTTCCATGACTTCTTCGGGATTGACGGTCCGTCCGTCGCCGAGCCCGTCGCCGAGCCGCGGGTCGACCGGCGCCCGCTCCACCGCGAAGGTGCCCCGCCCGACATGGCGCTGGACCCTGCCGTCTGCCTCCATTTCCGCCAGCACCTGGCGAACCGTCCCGCGGCTCGCCCCAAAGTCGTCGGCCAGTTCCCGTTCCGTCGGCAGGCGCTGGCCCGGCCGCCAGCGGCCGCTCTCCAGCCCTTCCGTCAGGAAGGAACGGAGGCGATCGGCCTTCTCCTGCGCCTGTGCCCGCTTGTTCATCGCGGGAAGGCTATCAGGAAGATATTGGTCTGAAAATGGTCAAAATTGGATTGCGGATGGTCACGTCCGGTGGAACGCCGGTATCAAGAGACAATAGGGTCGCAACCGCGCCGCCTGGGCGTATTCCGGTCGGTATCAGCCAACCGCGGTCATTCGCCGGTCCCGCTTCGTTTCGGTGCGGTGTCTGCCGACCCGCCCGCGGCACCCAGCATCATGTCGACCCGTTTTTCCGCGTCGGCGGGGTCGGTTCCCGCG
>CAYGKX010000098.1:0-5602 GCA_964350225.1 uncultured Rhodospirillaceae bacterium
CGCCGGCGCCGGACGCCTCCAGCGTCTCGACGGCGGTCCGCACTTCTTCGAGGGTCGCCATGCCGGTTGACAGAACGATCGGTCGGCCGAGGCGGGCGAAGCGTTCGAGGGCCGGTATGTTGGTCAACTCGCCGGACGCGACCTTCAGGTAGTCCATGCCCAGGCCGACCAGCGCTTCCACCTGCCCGACGTCAAAGGCGGTGCAGAGGAAGCCGACCCCTTCCGCCCGGCACATGTCGGCCAGGTCGGCAAAATCGTCCATCGACAGCTCGAGCGCGGCGAGCAGGGCGCGCTGGTCCACCTCTCCCGTATTGGCGGCCTGATAGGCCGCCGTGCCCGTCCCGGCGGCGACCAGTTCGTCGGCGCGGAAGGCCTGAAACTTGACGATGTCCGCACCGGCTTCCGCTGCCGCCGCAACCATCTCCCGCGCCCGGCCGAGGTCGCCATTGTGGTTCACTCCTGCCTCGGCGATGACGAGGGGCGGCCGTTCGATGTCGAACCCGCTCATGGTCCGGCCGCCCCCGGATACCGCTCCAGCGCCTTCACGAAGGCGCCGTCCGGCACCACCGCGCCCGGCAGGATCACGGCCCCTGCACCGATCATCGCGCCGGCGCCGACGGTGGCCCCGCCCAGGACGATCGCGCCGGGCGCGACGTGGGCGCCGGCGCCGACGGTCGCGTCATGTTCGACGATGGCGCCGGAGTTGATCAGGCAGGCCAAGCCCAGGCTCGCGCCCGGCTGGATGACGGTGCCGGCCAGAAGGATGACGCCGGCATCGACCGCCGCCGACCCGCTGACCATCGCGCCCGGATGCACGACCGGCGGCGCCGATCGCCCGGCACCGACATGGCGGTCGAAGATATCCATCCGCCGCTCCAGCGCGTCCGGCGTCACGCCGCCGATGCCCAGGACGATCCCGGCGCCGGGATGCGCGGCCTCGGCGGCGCCGTCATCGGCGATATGTTCGGCGCGTAACCAGCCGGCCTCCGCCGGGTCGACATAGGCGACGAGCCGGTGGCCGGACGCGCGCACGGCCTCCACCACCGCCTTCGCATGCCCGCCCGCGCCCAGCAGCAGGATGTTCATGCTCCCCCCATCAGGTCAGGCTCCTGACCGGCGCGCCGCGCCAGGCCTGGACAGCCTCGATCACCCGCGCCTGGTCGGCCTCGCCAAGGTGGGAGGAGCAGGGCAGCGAGACGACACAGCCGGACAGGGCGTCGGAAACCGGCGTGGCCAGCGCGGCGAAGCCGCGATAGGGCGACTGCGGCGCCAGCGCCTCCCAGAAGCTCCGCGCGACGATGCCGTGATCCTGAAGATGGGCGACGAGGCTTGCGACCTCCTCGCGGTCGGCGAGGCGGAGGGAGTAGAGCCAGCAGGCGCTCTCCCGTCCCGGTGGCCGCGGCATCGGAACCATGTCGCCGCGCTCGGCAAAGGCCGTGTCGTATGTGTCGGCGATGGCCCGCTTGGCGGCGAGCATGTCGTCCAGCCGCTCCATCTGCGCCAGGCCAAGGGCGGCGTTGACGTTGGTCAGGCGCAGATTGTGCCCGATCGCGTCGTAGCGGTAGGCCGCGCCCGTCCGCGCCTGGGTCGACAGGTGGCGCGCCCGGGCGGCAAGGCCGGGATCGTCGGTCACGATCATGCCGCCGCCCCCGGCCGTCACCGTCTTGTTGCCGTTGAAGCTGAAAAATGCCGCATCGCCCATGCCGCCCACGGGTTTTCCCGCGAAACGCCCGCCGATGGCCCCGGCCGCGTCCTCGATGACCGGAATGCCCGGGGCCGCCGCCGCGATGGCCGGAATGTCGGCCGGCAGGCCGAGTACATGGACGGCGACCACCGCCCGCGGTCCATGCTCCGAGACCGCTGCGGCCACCGCCGCCGGATCCAGGGCCCAGTCCACCGGGGAGACATCGGCGAAAACCGGCTCCGCCCCCGCGTGGATCACGGCATTGGCGGTCGCGGCGAAGGTGAAGCTGGGCAGCAGGACCCGGTCCCTCGGCCGTGGCGCGTCGCCGCCCGCCGCCGGCCCGCCGATCGCCATCGCCATGAGGAGGAGCTGCAGCGCGGCGGTCCCGTTGACCGCGCTCACCCCATGCGCGCGACCGGCCGCCGCCGCCACCCGTTCCTCGAAGGCCGTCACGAAGGGTCCCGCGGACGACACCCAGTTATCGGCCACGCAACGGGCCAGATACTCGGCCTCGCGTCCGCGCAGGTCCGGTACCGCCAGGGGAATGTCGGCCGCAGAGGCGGCCTGTCGGGAAGGGGCTGGCATCTCGTTCACTGAATATACGGTGCGGGATTTCCGCAACGGGATCTCCGCAATGGGATTTCCGCAATGGAATTTCCGCAATGGGATCTCCGGGTCGGCCGGATCGCGCCGGAGGTCGGATCGGCGCACCGTCCGGGCAGGCTACCGCAGGACGGGTGACTCGGCGTTCGCCGCCAGAAGGGTCCCCCGCGCCCGCGCGCATGGCCGCCGATCCCCGGCGGCGATGGCAATGTTCATGAGATGAACGCTGGGGTCAAGACCCTTGTTCGGCGTGCCGGCATGGGCTAATCCGACCGCCGTCCGGGGCCGCGCCAGGGTACGCACGGCCACGGGCAGAGCGTGCAGAGACCGGCATTCACTGAACGGAAGAAGACGTTGGCATATTCCGGGAAAAAGGTGCTCGTCACCGGGGCGGACGGTTTCATCGGATCGCACCTGGCGGAGGGGCTGGTCGCCGCCGGGGCCGAGGTGACCGCGCTCGCACAATATACTTCCTTCGGTACGGCGGGCTGGCTCGATGACCTGGCGCCCGAGGTGCGCGGTGCGATGACCGTCGCGCGGGGCGACATCCGCGATCCGCACTACATGGCGGGGCTCACGGACGGGCAGGACGTGGTCTTCCATCTGGCGGCGCTGATCGCCATCCCGCATTCCTACACGGCGCCCCAGTCCTATGTGGACACCAACGTCACCGGCACCCTGAACGTGCTCGAGGCCGCGCGGCGCCACGCAGTCGGTCGGGTGGTCCACACCTCCACCAGCGAGGTCTATGGCACGGCCATCACGACGCCGATCCGGGAAGACCATCCCCTGCAGGGCCAGTCGCCCTACTCGGCGAGCAAGATCGGCGCCGACATGATGGCGGAAGCCTTCGCCCGGTCGTTCGACCTGCCGGTCGCGATCCTTCGACCCTTCAACACCTATGGCCCGCGGCAGAGCGAACGGGCGGTGATCCCGACGGTGATCCGCCAGGCGCTCGACCCCGCCTGCGCGGCGATCCGGGTCGGCGATACGACCCCCACCCGGGATTTCACCTATGTCGCCGACACGGCCGCCGCCTTCCAGGCGATCGGCGCGGCGGACGGCATCGCCTATGGCCGGGCCTACAACACGGGGACCGGGGTTGCCGTCTCCATCGGCGAGATGATCGACCTGGTGCGCGAGATTACGGGCACGAACAAGCCGGTCGAAAGCGAGGCCGCCCGCCTGCGTCCGGCGAAGTCGGAGGTCCGCACCCTCCTGGCCGATGCCGACGCCTTTGGGGACGCGGCCGGCTGGCGTGCCGCCCACAGCCTGCGCGACGGCCTCGCCGGGACGGTCGACTGGTGGCGGGACCGGGTGGCGAAAGGCGCGCTGCGGCCGGATGCGGGGTATCTGACTTAGGGCCCGTGAAGCGCCCGGCTTCCCCTGATCGCCGATAATTGGCACGTGTCCTTGGCACGTGTCCTTGGCGTGTCGGCGGTGCATAGCGGGTTGTTCGGGTGTCCTTTCAATCGGCCATGGCGAAGTGCGCCATCTGATCCGCAAGCGCCTTCATGAAGGCCGGACGGGCCGTGGCCCGCGTGACATAGGCGCGGCAGGCAGGGTGATCTTTCAGCCCGTCGAACCTGTCGGCGAGGCGCAGCACGTCGGCCATCAGTATGTCGGCAACCGAAAAGGAGCCGGCAAGCCAATCTGCATTCTCCAGCACCGCCTCCGTATGGCGGAGCCGGGCGTCGAGAAAATTCGACAGAAGCTGGCCCCCGGGGCTGTCGCCTTCGTCCCCCGCAAACTTGAAGAGGGTCCAGGGCAGGACCGCCATTTCCACGGAATTGAGGGCGGCGAACATCCACTGCACGGCGGTGCGGCGACGATCCGGATCCCGGGGCAACAGGCGCGCGTCGAGGTCGCCCAGGTGCATCAGGATGGCCCCACTTTCGAAAATCGTCTGTTCGCCGTCTGTCAGCCACGGCACCTGATTGAATGGTTGGTGCGCACTATGTTCCGGGGCGCGCGGTTCGAACGGCACGCTCTCGACCCGGTAGGGCAAGCCGGCCTCCTCCAACGCCCAACGCACGCGGAGGTCGCGAACGAAGCCGCGCGGCATTACCGGTACCCAGTCGAAGGTGGTCAGAATCAGGTCGGCCATCGCAAGTCTCCGTGCCGGCGGCGATAAGACATGGCCGCATCTCGGGTCCGCGGAAAGATATACTGGATATGGTGGCGTGTCCGCTGGGGGGCGCCGTCCGTCAGTATTCGTCGTGCCGCTTCGCCCAGTCGCCCATGTTGCCCATTCCGGTCTCGTCCCGGCCGCGGGGCGTGATGTCGAAATAGTCGTACGTACCGATGAAGTCCTCCAGCCCCCGGCCGTAGGTCGAATAGGTGTGGAAGACGGCGCCGCCGTCGCGCCGGAAGACACTGATGCCCGGCATCTCCTCCATTCCCCAGCCCGACTTGGCGAAGTTGTAGAATATGTCGCCCGCGTCGATCTGTTCCGGCGTGAAGGAGACGCCGTAGTCGAAGTTGAAATCGCTTCCCTCCGACGAGACCCAGGGAAACGACCAGCCCATGCGGTTCCGGTAGGCATCGATCTTCGCGATCGGCGCGCGTGATACGGCAACGAAGGCGATGTCCCGCTGGGCGAGGTGCGGCAGGGTGCCGCCGACATGATCGGCCATCAGCGAGCAGGACGGGCAGCCTGCCTCCCAGTCCGGCCCGAACATGAAATGCTGGACAATCAACTGCGTCCGTCCGCCGAAAAGATCGCCCAGCCCCAGCGACCCGTCCGGTCCGGTGAAGCGATACTCCTTGTCGACACGCACCCAGGGCAGGTCCCGGCGGGCCGCCGCCAAGGCCTCACGCCGGCGGGTCAGGGCCTTTTCTTCCGCCAGCAGGGCGCGCCGGGCCTCCAGCCAGGCTTCCCGCGAGACAATTGTATCGTTCGCCATGGTGGCCGCTCCAATCTGTATATAACCATTACGTTAAATACAAACTAGGCCGGACGTTCCGCGGCGTCAAGGTGGCGATATCAGGAGGCCCCCTTCCGGCGGACCCCCTTCCGGCGGACCCTCTTCTGGAGGCCCTCTTCTGAAAGGTCCACGTTCGGCAGGCCCGCCCCGCGTCAGGGGGAACGGGAAGAGCGATTCCGCGTGCCCGGTGTCCGCATCACTCGGCGGCTTCTGTCCGCGCGACCTGAAGCTCGGCGGCGAGACCCGGGTCGGCGTCCCAGGCTTCGGCCGCCCGTTCCAGCGCCGGGGTCGCCTCGCCATGGTCGTCGACAACGGGCGAGGGGATCGGCCCCCGGCCCTTGACCGTCAGGCTGACCGGTTCGTTTCCTTTCAGATTGCCGCTCGCATC
>CAYGKX010000098.1:5612-11426 GCA_964350225.1 uncultured Rhodospirillaceae bacterium
CCTTTGACCGTCAGGCTGACGATATCGTGGCGTGCGTAATGGCCCATCGTGTCGATGATGGCCTTGCTCGCCTTCAGGAGATCCGCCGGCAGGACGCCATAGACGATCGCGTCGCCATAGACGGCCTCGACCATCGTAAAGCCCAGGGGCCCGGCGATTTGGCTGCCGCCGTTCGACCAGTCGATGTTCATCCGGCCCTTGTAGGCGTGATCGTCGGGCACGTCGGCGGGGTCGAGATAGCCGGAGGCGAGCAGACCGAAGGCGCCCGCCTCGATCGCGTGGGCGCGGACCGACGCGTGAGCCCAGAAGTGATTGTCGGTATCCGGCTCCTGCAGGCGCGGTCCGGTATGGACCTTGAAGGCACCCGGGTAGGCGGCGACATGGATGTCCTCGCCCTGTGCGATCAGGGCTGCCCGGACCAGGGTCATGACATGCTCGCCGCAAATGAGGCCGCCGATCCGCCCGATGTCGGTGTCGAAGACGCGAAGATCCTCCGCCCCGCCCTGGCCCCAGAACTGACGCTCCACGAAGGTCGGCATCGTCTTCCGGTGCCGTCCCAGGAAACGTCCGTCCGGCCCGAAGAAAAGCTGGCAGTTATAGATCGTGTCGATCTCCGGCCGGGCGTCGAGCTCGTTGCAGCCCATGACCAGGTAGACGCCGGCCTGCTTCGCGGCGGCGCCCAGCCGTTCGGTATCCTCGCTCGGCACGACGATCGCCTCGTCGAAGAAACGTACCCGTTCCTTGACGAAGGCGTCGGCCTGGCTGTCCCAGCCGTCCGTCCAGTAAGGGTAGCCGGCGAGCCAGACCTCCGGGAAGACCACCAGCTGCGCGCCCTCCGCCCCAGCTTCCGCAATATGCCGTTCCGCCCGTTCCAGCGACGCATCGCGGTTCATGAAGGCGGGGGATTTCTGGACGATGGCGACCTTCACGGCGGGCAAACCGCCCAGGACCTTCTTCGGCGTTCTTGACATCGGGTGCTCCTTTCGCGGGGGTTCGACGGACGACGGCGAAAGAAGCAGCGTGACGCCGGGCCCGGTCAGGCGAAATCCGGGGAGCGCGGCGACTATCCGAAATGCGCGGATTTCTGACGACCCGGTCGCGTCGCCAAGAGGCCGTTTGGTCCTTTCGTGCTATCGTTCGCGGCTATGGCGACTCCGTTCGTCCTCGATACGCCCGACCTGGATAAGGCCCGCGAGCTCATCGGCGGGCTGATCGCGCCGTTTGGGCTGACCCCCTGCCGCAAGGGGGGATATCGCGCGCGGGTCCGGGCGGGGCGGCTTGGCGCCCTGGGCATCGCGGAAGTGTCCTACCGTGGCGCCGTCGACATCCAGAGCGACGCGCCCGCCGGAGCGCAGATCCTCGAAATCCCCGAAGCCGGTTACTGCCGCGCCCGGCGCGCGACGGGAAGCTGGGACGCCGGGCCCGGTGCGATCGTCGCCTCGCCACCCGGCCGGCCAGTCAGAACCTGGATGAGCGACGGATCGCGCCTTCTGGTGATCCGCGTGCCCGAAGATGCCGTCGTCCCCGTCGCGAACGGCGCGGAGCGGCCCGACCTTTTCCCCCCTCGCCGCGGCTGGCGGCCGGCGCGCCGGCTCGCGCCGCCGCGGCTGGCCTCCGTCCGCCGGCTGGCACGGCTCGTCTTCGAGGCGCAGGACGGAACCGATACCGTCTCGGCCGATCCGGGACTGGCGCTGGAGCTTCAGCGTGTCCTCTTGATGCTGCTCTCCGCGGACCCTTCCGAGCAGGCGCCCGACGCATTGCCCGGCCCACCACCCGGCCCTCCGCCCGGCAGCCTGCTTGGCGGACCGCTCGACGCGCAGGCCGACATGCCGTCGATGGGTCCCCTGCCCGGCTCCGTCCGCCGGGCCCAGGCCCTGATGATCGCCGCACCCGATGGCGGGCTGCCTCTCGGGCTTGTTGCCGCGCAATGCGGCGTCGGAGTGCGCACCCTGCAGGAGAATTTCCGTGCCTTCACCGGCCAGACGCCGACCGAATGGTGGCGCGGCTATCGCCTCGATCGGGTCGATGCCGCGCTGCGCGCGGGCCGCCCCGGCACCTCCGTCACCGACTGTGCGCTCGCATACGGTTTCAACCACCTCGGTCGTTTCGCCGAACAATACCGCGCCCGTTTCGGGCGGTCGCCCAGCGAGACCTTGCGTCTCGCCGAGGGGAGACCTCCGGCCGTGTCATAAATTCGTAAGAAACCTTGTCGCGGCCCGTCCCGGCGGGATAGACATGGCTGTCGCCGAGGCCCAACGCGGCCGCGCGGGCATGGATCACCGGGGGAAAGCAATGAACAAGAAGACTTGGAAAGTGCTGACGCACGGAGCGTCGGCAGGCGCCCTTCTTGGCGCCGTCGCCGCCGCGCTTCCGGCGCAGGCTGCGTCGATCCGGGACAATCCGGATGCCAAGCGGCTCGGCGAGCTTGAGCAGGAAGTCCGCATCCTGCGCAACCGGGTGAAAAAGCTGGAGGCGAACAAGGCGGCGACCCCGGGGCGACGTACCGTCACCAGCGGCAACGACGAGATCAAGGTCCGCCTGTACGGCCAGGTGAACCGCGCTGTCCTGGTCGGCCTCTCCAAGCGGGACAGCCAGGTCCACAATGTCGACAACGACAACAGCCAGTCGCGCATCGGGCTCATCGGTTCGGGGAGACTGGGCGGCGGCTGGAGCGTCGGCGCCCGGATCGAGGTCGGCCTGAACGAAAACAAGTCCGACCAGGTGAGCGACCTTTCACCCCGGGTGACGGGGGTCGACCTGCGCCGTGTTGAACTCTGGTTCACCCACAAGGCTTATGGCCGCCTGTGGCTCGGCAAGGGCCCGACAGCCTCGGACAACATCTCGAACGCCGACCTGTCCGGCACCCGGGTCGTGACGACCAGTGCCATCGCCGACATGGCGGGCGGCATCAATTTCCACAAGGACGGGATGTCCACGTCGATCATCATCGACGACCTTTACAGCAACCTCGACGGCAACAGCCGGCGCAACCGGGTGCGCTACGACACGCCGGTGTTCTTCGGTTTCCAGTTTCGCGTGTCCTATGACGAATCCGACGTCCTCAGCCTGGGCCTTTTCTACGACGGCAAGCCATTCGGCCTGAAGACGATCCGGGTTTCGGCCGCGGTGGGCTTCGTCTATGCCGGCGGCGCCGGGGTCACCGACCCGTCGAATATAGGCGGGCCGGGCGACCGCAATCTCGTTTCGGGCTCGATCTCGGCGCTTCATCTGCCGACGGGGCTGAGCGTCACTTTCCAGATGGCGACCCGCACGTCCCATGCGCCGTCCGCCGACCTGTGGAACTGGTACATCAAGGCCGGCTGGCAGGGCCGCCCGCTGGATATCGGAAAGACAGCCGTCTCGATCGACTTCGGCCGGGGAGACAATTTCACGGCCGAGGGCAACCGGCTCTGGACGGTCGGCGTCGGCCTCGTCCAGAAGATCGACCGGGCGGCGACCGAGCTCTATCTCGCCTACCGCTTCCACCACGCCTATACGCGCGGCTACGGCAAGCTCGATTCGATCCACGCCATCATGACGGGCGCCCGCGTCAAGTTCTGAGGACGGCAAGTTCCGGAAACGACACAAGGGGCGGGACGGGGTCCCCTAAAAGTCGGTGCAGCGCCCGCCGAATTCCCAGTCGCCGAAGCGGGTCGGCTCCGGGGCGTCCGCGCCGCCGATTTCCTCGACCGTCTTGCGCGTCTCGACATTCTTCTTCGCGGCATCCTGAGCGCCGGTCGCCCGGTCCTCCCGGATCGGGTCCGGAACGACCGTCGGTTCGGGCGATTTCGCGGGTTCTGGCTTCGTGTCGGACGATTTGCTCATGCAGGTGATATAGGCCTCGATCCGGGGGCGCGCCATGTGGAAAATCGCCGCTGCCGCCCCCATCTATCGGCGGCGTGACCATCACGGATCTACCGAACCCGGATCTGCAAGGATGAACAACTACCTCCGTACCGGCCTGCTTCTGGCCGTCCTGACCGCGATTTTCATCGGCGTCGGCTATCTGATCGGCGGCGTCGCCGGCGCCGGCATCGCCTTGATCGTCGCCGGCGCGATGAACGTCTTCGCCTTCTGGAACTCGGACAAGGTCGTGCTGTCGATGTATGGCGCGAAGCTGGCGGACAGCCGCAATGCGCCGGGGCTGGAGGATATTGTCCGGGACCTGGCGCGCCGCGCCGACCTTCCCATGCCGAAGGTCTATGTCATGGAGAACGACCAGCCGAACGCCTTCGCGACGGGCCGCAGTCCCGACAACGCGGCCGTTGCCGCGACGACGGGCCTGTTGCGCGTCTGCACGCGGGAAGAAGTGGCCGGCGTCATGGCGCACGAACTTGCCCATGTGAAGAACCGCGACACCCTGACGATGACCGTCGCGGCGACCATCGCCGGCGCCATCGGCATGCTCGCGACCTTCGCCTTTTTCCTCGGAGGCCACTCGCGGAACAACGCCGCCGGGATCATCGGCGGCATCCTCGTCGCGATCCTCGCGCCCATCGCGGCGGCCCTCGTCCAGTCGGCCATTTCCCGCGCGCGGGAATACGAGGCGGACAAGGGCGGGGCGGAGATTTGCGGCCAGCCCCTCTGGCTCGCCTCGGCGCTCGCGCGGCTGCACAGCGCGGCCGGCCAGATCGACAATCCCGAGGCGGCGGAGAATCCGGCGACGGCCCATCTCTTCATCGTCAACCCGCTGCACGCCCATGCGGTCGACGGCCTCTTCTCGACCCACCCCCATGTCGCCAACCGGATCGAACGGCTGCGCACCTTGGCCGCCGAGATGGGTGCTGGCACCCAGGGCTTCCCGACCGCGCCGGAAGGCAAGTCGCGCGGTCCGTGGACGGAGAAGGCCACCCGCCCGGCCCGCAGCGGCTCCCGTGTCAGCGCAAGCCACAAAAAGCGACGGGGCCCCTGGCAGTAACGGCCCTCCGGACCGGGAACCTCCCGGCCTTTTCCCCGTCACAGTAGCGGACCGGCGGCCCGTCCCCTCGACGGCGCCGGCAACGCGCGCCGCCGTTCATGCCGCCGCCGGTCCGGTGTGGTGCGGGTGGTAAAACGGGGTTGCTCTTGTGCGAATGGCCATAACTGCTTCGACGCGCCCGACGGCCGCACGGGCCGTCCGCGCCTACCCAGCCGGCCGCGCGTCGTCGGCTGGCATCGTTCACCCTGTCCGACACCATGCGCGTGGAGGGTCCGCAAGAGGGTTGCCGGGACTGCATCTCGGACCGGACGCCTCAGCGGGTTCAAGGACCGAAACAGGCATGCTAGCGTCCCGACCGATCCTGGACCGCCCGTGTATCCCGATGGGTTATCGCCCGCCTTCCCGCACCGCATTGTCTGCGACTGTCCGAGCGAAACGCCGGAGGCTTCGCCTGTGCGTTTGGTTTGGCATCGCGTCGCTTCTCTGCCAGGTCCTGACGCCGCTGCTGCACCGGCCGGCGCTCGCGACCTCGATGGACAGGATCGCGCTACTGTCCTTGTGCCATGGCGGCGCGGCCGCCTCCGCGCCGGGGACGACCGGGCAGGTAGATGGCCAGTCAGGAGGCGGCCAGTCTGAAGGCGGCCAGTCGGACCTGCCGCAGGACCCAACTGCCCTGAAGTGTCCCGTCTGTACGGCGCTGCAGCACCTGGGCAAGTTCACGCTCCCCAAGGCCAACGGTGTGCCCCGACCGGGTGAGGTCGCTCTCAGGGATCGATCCACCCGGGAGAAGCCCGCGGTCACGGTGAGAATTGTCCGGGCACCGCGGCCGCGCGGCCCGCCGTCCCCCTCTTCGTCCCGACAGTCCATCCAAGATAACAGCTGAACCGGGTGAAGAC
>CAYGKX010000099.1:0-5910 GCA_964350225.1 uncultured Rhodospirillaceae bacterium
GCGAGGAACAGGGTGCGGAAGCCGGACAGATCGTAGTTCCCGATCAGCTTGCCTTCGGGGTCGTGCTGCTTGATCGCGCGGAATGCCGTCGGTGCGGTGAAGAGGACCTTGACATTGTGGTCGGCCACAACCCGCCAAAAGACACCGGCATCCGGTGTCCCGACGGGCTTGCCTTCGAACATGATGGTCGTGTTGCCGTGCAACAGCGGGGCATAGACGATGTAGGAATGGCCGACGACCCAGCCGACGTCGGATGCTGCCCAGAAGGCCTCGCCCGGTTCGACGCCATAAAGGTTCTTCATCGACCAGTGGAGCGCGACCATATGGCCGCCATTGTCTCGGACGACACCCTTCGGCTGTCCGGTCGTGCCCGACGTGTAGAGGATGTAGAGCGGATCGGTCGCCGCCACCGGCACGCAGTCGTGCGGCTCCGCCTTCGCCACCGCATCGTGCCAGTCGAGGTCCCGACCGTCGACGAGTTCGCAGGGATGCTGCTCACGCTGCAGGATCACGCAGGCATCGGGTTTATGTGCCGCAAGGTCGATCGCGCCATCCAGCAGCGGCTTGTAGGCGACGATCCGCCCGGGTTCGATGCCGCAGGATGCGCTGACGATGACCTTCGGTTTCGCATCGTCGATCCGGACCGCGAGCTCCCGCGAGGCAAAGCCGCCGAAGACGACCGAATGGACCGCGCCGAGCCGCGCGATCGCGAGCATGGCGACGGCCGCCTCCGGCACCATCGGCATGTAGACGATGACCCGATCGCCCTTGCCCACGCCGAGGTCGGCCAACACGCCGGCGAAGGTCGCCACCGCGTCGCGCAGTTCGCGAAAGGTGTATTTCCGCTGGCTTTCGGTGATCGGGCTGTCGTGGATCAGCGCCAACTGGTCGGCGCGGCCGGCCTCAACGTGCCGGTCGACGGCGTTGTAGCAGGTATTGCACTCGGCCCCGGGGAACCAGCGGTAGAAGGGCGGGTTGCTTGCGTCGAGCACCTTGTCCCACGTTTTGTACCAGTGCAGCGCCTCGGCCGCGTCCGCCCAAAAGCCCTCAGGGTCGTCGATCGACCGATCATAGACCTGCTTGTATTCTCCACTCATCCCGGCGCCTTCCGTCCCTCTGTCGATTATCGTTCGTCGTCGCGCGCTGTGATATCGCCGCGGCTGACGGCCGACATTAATTTGCGTCAATTCCGCTGCAAGTTCAAAGCGACTCCGCGATCCCGAAGGCAGGAGGCGCTTGGCGACGGCCGACGTTGTGGCATAACTATTTCGAAGCCGAACGGACATGCGGCAACGGGAGGAGAAACCGCAGATGAGTGCCACCGCCTACGCCACTGGACTGGATCGCGTTCCCGCGAACTTCGTGCCGTTGTCGCCGCTGCAATTCATCGAGCGCGCGGCCAAGGTCTTCCCGAACCATACAGCGCTCATCCACGGTGACCGGCGGCAGAGTTGGTCGGAGACCTATGACAGGGCCCTGCGTCTCGCCAGTGCGCTGGCCAAGCGCGGCATCGGCAAGGGCGACACCGTGGCGATCATGGCGCCCAACATTCCGGAGATGTACGAGGCGCACTACGGCGTGCCGATGGTCGGTGCCGTCCTGAACGCCCTCAACACCCGGCTGGACGCGGCCGCCATCGCCTTCATCCTGAACCATGGCGAGGCCAAGCTCCTGATCACGGATCGGGAGCTTTCGCCGACCATCAAGGGGGCGCTTGCGCAGCTTGGGCGGGAGATCACGGTCATCGATATCGACGATCCTCTGGCTGACGGCGGCGAACTCCTCGGGGAGAAGGACTACGAAGCCCTCCTCGAAGAGGGCGAGGCGGATTTCGAATGGTCGCCGCCCGGGGACGAGTGGGACCCGATTGCCCTGAACTATACCTCGGGGACGACCGGCAATCCGAAAGGCGTTGTCTACAGTCACCGCGGCACCTTCCTCGCCGCGACCGGCAACGCACTCGTCTGGTCCCTGCCGCAGAACCCGATCTATCTCTGGACCCTGCCGATGTTCCACTGCAACGGCTGGACCTTTCCCTGGACCATCGCGGCGCTGGGCGGCACGAACGTTTGCCTGCGCAAGATCGATGCGCCGGCGATCTACGGCGCCATTGCGGACCACGGGGTGACGCATTTCTGCGGGGCACCGATCGTGCTCGGCCTCGTCATCAACGCCAAGGAGGCGGAGCGCCGCTCTTTCGACCACACGGTCAATATCTTCACCGCGGCGGCACCGCCGCCGCCCGCCGTCCTGGAACGGATCGAGGCGATGGGGTTCCGCGTGACCCATGTCTATGGGCTGACCGAGTGCTACGGCCCCGCCACGATCTGCGCCTGGCATGAGGAATGGAACGACCTGCCGCCGGGCGAACAGGCCGTGCTGAAGGCACGCCAAGGTGTCCGCTACCCCATGCTGGAAGACCTGATGGTCGCCGATTCCAATACGCTGGAGCCGGTTCCGCAGGATGGCGAGACGATGGGTGAGGTCTTCATGCGCGGCAACATGATCATGAAGGGCTATCTCAAGAACCCCCAGGCGACCGAAGAGGCTTTCGCCGGCGGCTGGTTCCATACCGGCGATCTCGGGGTCTGGCACCCGGGCGGGTATATCGAACTGCGCGACCGGGCGAAGGACATCATCATTTCCGGCGGCGAGAATATCTCGACGATCGAGGTCGAGCAGGCGCTCTACAAACACCCCGCCGTCCTCGATGCCGCCGTCGTCGCGCGACCCGACGAGAAATGGGGAGAGACGCCGTGCGCCTTCGTGACCCTGAAGGAAGGGGAGAGCGCGACGGAAGAGGACATCATCGCCTTCTGCCGGAACGAACTCGCTCATTTCAAATGTCCGAGAACGGTTGTCTTCGGCGACTTGCCCAAGACGTCGACGGGGAAGGTGCAAAAGTTCGTCCTGCGGGGGCAGGCCAAGTCTCTCTGACACTCTTTCCGGGAACCGAGCCGTGACCGGTCTCTCCGTTCCGGCCTTTCTCGACAGCCTGGCGCGTCGGTACGGCATGCGGCCGGCGATCGTCGCACCGGACGAGACGATCGCCTTCGCCGATCTGCCGCGGCGGGTCGCCCGGGTGGCGGGTGGTCTGGCGTCGCTCGGCATCGGGCCGGGCGACCGGATCGCCCTCTGGTTGCCCAATTCGCCGGCATGGCTCGACCTGTCGCTTGCCTGCGCGCATGTCGGCGCGATTGCCGTCGCGGTCAACACACGCTTCCGGGCCGCCGAGGTCGAGGATATCGTCGGACGCTCCGGCGCCAGGGTCCTGGCCCTGTGGCCGGGCTTCCGGCGGATCGATTTCCTGTCGATCCTGGCGGACGTCCCCGCGGCGGCACTGGACCGGCTGGAAACCCTCGTCCTGATCGGCGACGGGTCAGATGCAGGGACGGCCCTGCCCGGCCGCTTCGGCGACAAGAGGATCGTTCGCTACACGGACCTTTCAGGGGCCTCGCCCCCAGCCAGCGATGCCGCGGGGCCCGACGTCGGCTGCAACATCTTCACGACCTCGGGCACGACCAGGGCGCCCAAATTCGTGCTCCACCCGCAGAAATCCGTCACCGCGCATGCCGTCGACGTCGCCCGCGGCTTCGGATTCGACGATCGCGATGCGGTCATGTATCAGGCCTTGCCGTTCTGTGGGGTCTTCGGCTTCTCCCAGGCGATGGGCAGCCTCGCGTCCGGCAACCCGACGATCCTGCCGGAAACCTTCGACGCCGAGGAGGCGGCCGACGCCCTGACGCGCCACCGGGTGACGCATATGAATGGTGCGGACGAGATGTTCCGCCTGCTTCTCGAGGCACGGCCGCGACCGGATTTGCCCTTTCCTCATCTGCGCCGCTGCGGTTTCGCGGCTTTCAACGCCGAGCCCGAAGCCGTCGTTGCGATGGGCGATGCCCGGGGCCTGCCGCTGGTCGGGCTGTATGGCATGAGCGAATTGCAGGCGCTGTTCGCAGCTCGGGACCCGGCCGATCCCCCGGAGGAGCGGGCCTTGGGTGGCGGACGGCTCGTGTCCCGCCGGGCGCGGGTCAGGGTCCGGGATCCGGATACAGGGCGCATCCTTCCCCCTGGCGAACCGGGCGAGATCGAGGCGACGGGCCCGAGCCGGATGGCCGCCTATTTCGAGAACGAGGAAGCGACCCGCGAAGGCCTGACCGAAGACGGCTATGTCCGTACGGGCGACCTTGGCTACACGACCGAGGACGGCTTTGTCTTTCAGGCGCGAATGGGAGACGCGATCCGGCTTGGCGGCTTCCTCGTCAATCCGGTCGAAATTTCGAGCTTCGTGGAGGCACTCCCCGGCGTTGCCGCTTGTCAGGTCGTCGGCGTCCCCGGGGAACGAGGCACCGAGGTCGCGGCCTTTGTGCTGGAAGACGGGCCGGGCGCCGTCGATACCGACGCGGCACTCGCGGCCTGCCGGGCGGGGATGGCACGTTACAAGGTGCCCAGGGCGATCTATATAATCGATGCCTTCCCCGTCACCGACAGCGCCAACGGGGTCAAGATCCAGCGCAGCAAGCTGCGCGATATGGCGGCCCGGTTATCGGGCCGCAGCTAACCGCACCTAAGTCTTAAGGGACGAAATCTCGTCCTTGATGCGGAGCTTTTCGCGTTTGAGTACCGAGATACTGGCATCGTCCGGGTGCGGGCGGTTGTGCTCTTCCTCAAGCTTGGCTTCGAGGGCTGCGTGCTGCGCGCGGAGCGAGTCGATCTTCGGATTTTCACTCAAGGCGACCTCCATTCGTTCTTGGTCTCTAAGGCAGGTCAGAAGCACCTCCCAAACGGGATGTGCAACTTCGAGGCTAACAGCGCCGCCAAGCGACTGCCAAGACGGCAAAATTTCCTGCCTTCAAGAGAGATGGGCGCGGTCGAGCGCTGATGCAACCACACTGTCGTCCAAGGATGGAAAGGCCCCGGAGAGGATGGCCCGTAGCGCGGGGAGGTCGTCGTCCTGGGTCGCGATCCCAAGCTCACGGAAATAAAGCCTAACGTTCGCGGCCGCTGCCCCGATCTGTTCTGAAGGCGGGCGGTCCTGCGATTCTGTGCGTATGCAATTGAAAAGCGTGACCTGTTCGAGATGTTCTGCGTCGATCTCCAGCTTCTGGAGCCGGGCGCGCAACGCTTGTGCCAGTTCGGGATTGACCGGCGGGCGTTCCGGTTTCATCCATCGGCGCACCGCCCGCAGCCCGCGCACCGCCTCTTCGTGCCAGGCTGCAACGGCCGCGCGGTAGCGGGCGATATCCGCCTCCGTCGCGGCGGGATAACCGTCCGCCCCGAGCCAGATGCAGAAAAGCAGGATGTTCACGTCGATCTGGTGGCGATCCTGCAGGATAAGGCAAGCGGGCGCGACACCATCTCTGCCGTAAAGGGCGAGTGAAAAGTCCCAGAAGGGGGTCTCGGGGAAATCCATGTCGAGGCCTCGGGCAGCGATGACGGGGTGGGTCGCGCTCCCATGCTTGGCGCGAAGCGTGAGTGTGGCGAGATGGCCCATACTCGACGCGATGGTACGCCGCCGCGCCTTTGATATTATGCGTGCCGCGGCAGGGTCGAGGAAGGGTAGATGGAATTCAAAGGCGACGAACGGGAACACTGGCAGGCCCGCCTGGAAGAATTGCGCACGGAGCACCGCGATCTGGACGATGTCATTGCCCGCGTCACAGAGGAGGTGCCCTTCGACCAGCTTCGCGTGCAGCGCCTCAAGAAACGAAAACTGCTGCTGAAGGACGAGATTGCCTGGGTGGAGAGCCGGCTGCTGCCGGATACGATCGCCTAGCCCACCGCGTTCTGGCTGGGCTTCCGGGGTTGGACTTCCGGAGCCGGCCTTCCGGGGCTGGGGTGCACGAAGGATGTCGTCAGCGGGTGCTTGGCCGTTGCCGCGACTCCCGCTTGCGGGCCCGCAGCTCCTCC
>CAYGKX010000099.1:6010-7941 GCA_964350225.1 uncultured Rhodospirillaceae bacterium
TCAGCGGGTGCTTGGCCGTTGCCGCGACTCCCGCTTGCGGGCCCGCAGCTCCTCCTTCTGCCGGTACATGATCTGATCCGCCGCGTAGAGAGCCGAGAGCGCAGTGTCTTCTTCAGTTACGGTGTGGACGCCGTAGGCGGCTTCCAGGGGGATCGACCAGCCATCCCAGCGCAAGGGTTCGGCGGCGATAGAGACAGCCAGGGCCCGCGCCTTCCGGCAGGCGGCGTCGCGCCCGGCATTGACAAGGATGACACCGAACTCGTCCCCGCCCAGCCGGCCGACAATGTCGGAGTCCCGGAGGTTGGCATCCAGAACCTGGGCGATGCGCAGCAGGGCCGCATCCCCGGCCGCATGACCGAGGGTGTCGTTGATGCCCTTCATGCCGTTGATGTCGAAATAGAGAACGCTGTTCACCGTCCCGTAACGGGCGCCGTAGGAAATGGTGCGGCGGAGCTCCCGCATGAAGGCCCGTCGATTGTAAACGGGGACCAGGGAATCCCGGTCCGCCAGATTCTCGAAATAGACGATGCGGCTGCGTGCCGCTGCGAGGTCCCGCCGCAAGGCGTCGTTCTCGAGCGCAAGGGCTTCAACGACAGCCCTTGTCTTGGGTGGAAGGTCGCCAACGTCGAGCCCGAGCGCCGCCGCCGGGTCGCGATCGCTGCGCGTCCGGGGGACGCTGTCGCGGGGCGCGGCTTCCGCGCTGAGGCCCGTTTCGGCGATGGTAGAGAGGTCGGTCATCGGCGCCGCCGAATCCCCTGTCCGTTCCAAAGAAGGTTACATTATTAATAATTTGACGAATCAATGGTTAAAAAAGCGTGTTTCGTTCGCGGGTCCTGTTCCACCTTGCCGTCGGCGGGGCGGTTACTATAATCCGCGGCCTCCCCAGCTACCCCGGGTTCGTTAGGTCGATGACAGGTCCAGGAAGCTCCGATACCGGCAGCTCCGGCGCACACGGCGCCGTCGCCACTCCGGTTGCCGCGCCGATAGCCATCGTCATGGGCAGCCAGTCCGATTGGGAGACGATGTCCGAGGCGGCGGCGGTGCTCGGCGCGCTCGACATCGCCTGCGACGTGCGGATCGTCTCCGCACACCGGACGCCGCACCGCATGGTCGCTTTCGCCGAAGGGGCCCGGGCGGCCGGTTTCAAGGTCATTATCGCCGGGGCCGGCGGTGCCGCGCATCTGCCGGGCATGATCGCAGCGATGACGTCGCTTCCGGTCCTGGGCGTTCCGGTGGAAAGCAAGGCGCTCAAGGGCATGGATTCGCTGTTGTCCATCGCCCAGATGCCGGGGGGCGTACCTGTCGGAACGCTGGCCATCGGCAAGGCCGGGGCCAAGAATGCGGGTCTGCTGGCCGCCGCGATCCTGGGCACGACAGATCCGGACATCGCCGACCGTCTGGATGCCTGGCGACAGGCGCAGACCGAGGCGGTCGCGGACCGGCCGAGCTGATCGGGCATGGCGGAGCGTAAGGTCACGGCCCGGGAGGTAATCGCGCCGGGCGGGACGATCGGTATCCTGGGCGGCGGCCAGCTGGGCCGGATGACCGCGCTTGCCGCGGCGGAGCTCGGCTATCGCGTCATCGTCCTGTGCCCCGAGGCGGATCCGCCCGCGGCGCAGGTCGCGAACGAGACGATTCAGGCGGACTATTCGGACCAGAACGCGCTCGACCGATTCGCAGCGGCGGTCGACGTCGTGACGATCGAATTCGAGAACATCCCCGTCTCCGCCCTGGAACACCTCGCCGCGCGGGTGCCGGTGCGCCCGGGCGCACAGGTTCTGGGCGTGACCCAGGATCGTCTGCTGGAAAAGCGGTTCGTCCGGAAAGCCGGTGGAGGGACGGCCGACTTCGCCCCGGTCGACGACATCGCCGGCCTCCGCGCGGCCATCGCCAAGATCGGGTTGCCCGCGATCCTGAAGACCCGGCGCCTC
>CAYGKX010000099.1:8078-10976 GCA_964350225.1 uncultured Rhodospirillaceae bacterium
TCGATCATCGTGGCCCGTGGCACGACGGGCGAGACGGCGACCTATGTCCCGGTCGAGAACGAGCACCGGAACCACATTCTTCACATTACCCGCGCGCCCGGTCATTTGACTGAGGCCCAGGTCGCGGAGGCCCGGCGCATCGCCATCGCGCTGGCCGAGGGGGTCGATCTGGTCGGCCTGCTCGCCGTCGAGCTTTTCTGTACCTGGGAGGGCGACGTCCTGGTCAACGAGCTGGCGCCGCGGCCGCATAATTCCGGTCACTGGACGATCGACGGCTGCCTCGTCAGCCAGTTCGAACAGCTCGTCCGTGCTGTCTGCGGGCTGCCGTTGGGCGACCCCGCACGTCATTCCGACGCTATTATGCGCAATCTTTTGGGCGACGACATCGACGCCTGGCCGAGCCTCGTCGGCGAAAAGGACACCCGCCTGCATCTCTACGGTAAGGCGGAAGCGCGGCCCGGGCGCAAGATGGGCCACGTGACAACGGTCTACCCGAAGGGCTGGCTGGAGCCCGACTGACCCCGGATTACCGCCAGCCGCGCCGCCGCCCGCGCAAAGCGTCGCGGAAGAGCGAGATCGGGTTGGGCGTCCGGGCGACCCGTTCGCGCGCGCGGCCGATCGCGCCGGGCAGACGCATGACGCTATCGATCCGCCGCTCCAGAAAGTCCCAGGTCGCCGCGTCGCCGTCGGAGCGGTCGTTGAGCCAGTAAAGGACGGTCGAACTGTAGACGGCGGCAAGCAGCCCCCGTTTGGTATACCAGTTGAAGTCGGTCGACATGTCGCCCGCGGCATACCAGATCGCGTCGACCGTGCGGTGCACACAGCGCAGCCCGATCGCCGCGTTCTGGGGCAGCGCAAGAAGCTGCATCGCTCTGCGGATCGCTTCCTTGTCGCCGGCTGCGGCTTCGAGGCGGAGACGTACCCCCGCAATGACCCGGTCTCGCACGCGCATGCCGTCGAGGTCGAGCTGGAACATGGCCTGGACCATGTCCCGATCAGCCGCGCGGTTCAGAGCTTCGACGGCTCCAATGGCGCCCGCCGGAAAAACCCGCTTCGCGTCGGCCGCCGGCAAACCCTCGTCCGCGAGGGCGGCCGCGATGGCGCGGGCCGACCAGCCATCGAAGGGGACATGGCGCATCATCGCGCGGGCGACCCGCTCCTGCTCCTCAGTCGGGTCGGCCGCCTCTCGGTGTTCGTTCGTCATGCTTCGAATATGGCGCCGGACCGCCCGCGGGTAAAGCAGGCGCCGAGCGGATTTTCTTGCCATAACCGGCAAGAGCGAGGTCCGAGGGGTCGTCAACTGGCCCCTTTTCTTCGCCCACCGCTTGTGTTACACACCCGCCACTTCGGCCGTTGGCGGCCGGACTTGATATGTGCACGCTCCCAACCTTAAGCGATCCAGGGATCGTCCCGCGAACGGCTTCCGCCATTCGGGGCCGGGGACGCGGGTGTCGGGCACGGGTTCAACGGTCAAAGCGAGGAGTACGACCCATCGTTCAGGTGATCGTCCGCGACAACAATGTCGACCAGGCTCTCAAGGCGCTGAAGAAGAAGATGCAGCGTGAGGGCGTTTTCCGCGAGATGAAGCTGCGCCGGAATTACGAGAAGCCGTCCGAGCGGCGCGCACGCGAAAAGGCGGAGGCGATCCGCCGCCAGCGCAAGCTGCAGCGCAAGCGGATGGAGCGCGAGGGCTTCTAGCTCCCCGCGCTCAGCCCGGCACACGGCCGGGCAGCGACTTCCAGGACAGACAGACCGCCGCGCCGGGGCCCAAGGGCCGCGGCGCGTTTTGTCGTGCGTGGATGGTGGGGGACGTGGAGGGCGTTCGCGGGAGGCCGTCTGCTTCGCCTTGGCGGGCAACACCGCCAGGGCGCTCGAACTTCTCTCGCTTGCGACTGAGGAGTCGCGTGGACGGACGCGCAAGGGCAACGACGAAATTCGCGCCCGCCTTCTCGCGCGCAGCGGGCCGGAGCCCTTATAGCGAACTTTCCAGAAGGGCCGGTTATGTTCGCGCTTTCATGTGAGAACAAAATATGAAAATATTGCCGATGGTTGCAAAAGAATGCGGGCGGTATTCATGGAAGAAGAGCAGACTCACCCCGGCAGGCGGTCGATGCGCGTCGGCATTCGGCCGGTCAGGCAGCGGGTGCAATGGCAAACCGCCCTGCAGGGCATTCTGCGGTTTCGAACGGTCGCGGGAAAGCTGTCCCGACCGTCTCTATGCCTTGGACATTGCCGCGCACGGAGATTATCGAGCCGCAAAGGACCTCATATGTTCGGCCTATCGCCGCGGAATTGTCGATTACGAGACCGGCAAGGTCGGTGATGGCTAAATCGCCGGAGGAAATCGAGGCGGCACGGGAGACGCTGTGGGAGCAGCGGCTCGAACAGTTCACCGCAGGGTTCGTGAAGCTGTTCGTCCGTATAGGTGGGTCGGACAAGATTGCGACCTGGCACGACGAGATAAGTGCGGAGTCTTTCTGGGCCGTGCCGACCGCCGATGGGTACTACGAGCTCCGGAACAGCCCCTTCTATCTCAACGGCCTGGCTTGGGGCGACATCGTCGAGGGAACGCCGCACGCGGACGAACCCCGATATGTCGATTTCCTTCGCGTTCGCCAGCGGGGCGGCCATTCGACCATACGCACTTATCTCAAAGGGGACGGCGCATCGCCCGCCATACAGTCGCTGTTTGACCGACTAAATGTGTTGGGCGTCACCTACGAATATGCGGGAGGCATCGAGCTCTACGCCTGGGACGTTCCGCCCGAGGGTGACATCGAGGCGGTCCTCGAACTATTCGACGAAGGGGAGCGCGAAGAGCACTGGGCGTATGACTACCGCCACATCGAACATCTGGTTTGGTAGAGGGCGGGAACGGTGTCTCGACAATGAAGCGGA
>CAYGKX010000099.1:10986-11387 GCA_964350225.1 uncultured Rhodospirillaceae bacterium
TACGGCCACATCGAACATCTGGTTCGGTAGAGCGCGGGAACGAGTGCAGTCTCGACACTGAAGCGGATGGCATCGGCGCCAAGGTTCGAGCCTCTCCTCCCGCGCGGGAAGAGAGGCTCCAGCTTTCCGAGATCTGCGTAGACCTCAGGCCCCGTTTGAGCCTTTCTTGCTCGGCCCGCCCGCCGCCGCTCCGCCGGGCGCTTTCGGAGCCGGTTTCGGCGCCGGTGTAGGAGCGTGCTGGGCCGGGATGGCTGGGTCAGCTTCGGTTGCCGTTGGGAGGCCGTCGTCGTCCGCCGCGCCGGCTGGCGGCGCGGCCTTGGCGACATCGCTCGGTCTGCCGCCGCCAACGCCGTCCGGGCCATTACGATCGGGGCCCGCTCCGTTCGTCCTGGCGCCCAGCG
>CAYGKX010000100.1:0-2060 GCA_964350225.1 uncultured Rhodospirillaceae bacterium
CCCGACCCTTCGTGGTTCGACAAGCTCACCCTTCGACAGGCTCAGGGTGAGGCGGCGTTGTTCCATTATTCTTCAATGGTCCCCTCACCCTGAGCCTCCTCATGGTGAGCTTGTCGAACCACGAAGGGTGAGGCGGATAACAGGCTCGCCCGCTCGAGCGAGCCCCCTTACCGCGCCCTTTTCAGCAGCACATAGATCGCACCCGACCCGCCATGGTGCGGCTGGGCCGTGGCGAAGGAGAGGACGAGCGGGCGCAACGGCGGCTCGTTCAGCCACTCGGGCACCGCGCTGCGGATGACGCCGGGGGTCCAGTCCTCCTTCAGGCCCTTGCCGGTCACGACCAGGAGGCAGCGCCGGCCGGCGGCGTGGTGGCCGGTGATGAAGGCCGTCAGTCGCGTCCGCGCTGTCTCCCGGGTCTGTCCGTGCAGGTCGAGGGTCGCCTCGATGGGCATCAATCCACGGCGCAGCTTCGCCGCCGTTCGTTTGTCGACGCCCGGCGCGTCGCCATGGCCGAGGACCGAGGGCGCTTGCGCGACGGGCGGTGGCGGAGGTGGCGGGACGTAACGGGGCCGCGGGACGGCGGCGGTGTTCTTCTTCGGCCGGGCGCCTGCCTCCGGCGTCTTCCGGGGCGCCGAGGTCCCGCCGTCTGCGGAAATCGGCGGCGGCTGCCGGCGCTTCAGGGGTTTGACGGTCTTCGAGAGCGCCGCCCACAGACGCTCGTCGTCGTCCGCGCCCCTGGAGCCTTTGGGGGCGCCGCCCTTACCCTTCTTCTTCGAGGTCATCGATCACGACAATATGCAGGCGGCGAGGGCCGTGGGCGCCCAGCTGTAGGGTCTGTTCGATGTCGGCGCTGCGTGACGGCCCGGTCACGAAATTCACCGTGCGGGGCATCGCGAAGCCATCACCTGCCGCCCGTTCGCGACGCAGCCGGTCCCACATGTCCTCCATGCCGCCCACCACCTGGCTCGCGCGCAGGACGACGACATGGGTTTCCGGCAGGAAGTTGAGGGTCGTCGGGTGGGCGGGGCCGGAGGTGAGGACCAGCGTGCCGGTCTCCGCGACGGCGGCGAAGGCGCCGGTCAGGCTGACCTCGTCGGACGGGATCGCCTTGCCCGGCTTCCGTTCGAGCATGGGGGCGAGGTCCCAGGGAATGCTGTCGAGCGACGGGTCGCCGGCCTGGCGTACGGATAGCGGCAGGTTCTGGTCGCGCAGATAATCGGCGACAGTCGCGGGGACGTCCTCCGGCTTCGCGACACGCGTCACAGTGGCATCGGCCTCGCTCGCAAAAGAGACAAATAGGTCTACCTTTTCCGGCGCCGGCAGGTCGGCGCGTGCGGGCACCGGGTTGCGGGCATGCGCGCCCAGCCATGCCTTGACCATATTCCGCGCACGGGTGTGGTCGCGGCCGCGCTGACGGCCGCGGATGGCCCCCAGGATGTCGTCGCGCGCGGATGTCATGCCGAAGGCTCCTTGCCGCGTCTCTTCTTCCATTGGGCCATGAAGCTCTGCCCTTCGGGCGCGGGCAGGTCGCGTCCCGCCGTCCAGCCGCCGGCAAAGGGAACCTTGGTCAGCCGCCCGCCGCGCCGCCGACCGCGCCGGGCGAGCCAGGCGATCGCGCGTTTTGTGCCCATGCGATAAAGCCAGGGGGTCCGCGCGGCCCGCGCCCACCAGCGCAGCGCCCATCGGGTTCGCCCAGGCGACAGGCGCCGGCGATGCTCTTCCTCCCGCCAGTGGCGCATCATCTTGGGCAGCGGGATGTGCATCGGGCACACCTCCTCGCACCGCCCGCAGAAGGAGGAGGCGTTGGGCAGCAGTGCCGCTTCCTCGAGACCCACCAGCGCGGGGGACAGGACCTTGCCCATCGGCCCCGGGTAGATCGTGCCATAGGCATGGCCGCCAACCGCGCCGTAGACCGGGCAGTGGTTCAGGCAGGCGCCGCAGCGGATGCAGCGCAGGATGTCGGCGTATTGCGGGTCGGCGGCGATGCGCGACCGCCCGTTGTCCACGAACACCACTTGGCGTGCCTGTCCCGGCAGCGGGTCCGCGAAGACGTTGCTGAA
>CAYGKX010000100.1:2070-11386 GCA_964350225.1 uncultured Rhodospirillaceae bacterium
TGTCCAGCAGCACGACGTGATATTCCTCCGGCCCATCCGGGTCGTCCGGCCGGCGCGGACCGGACGATACGGTCGTGTAGACCGACATCTCCTGTCCGGTGGCGGAGCGGGCGAGGACCCGCGTCAGGGTCGCCGCGTCCTCGAGGGTCGGCACGACCTTTTCCAGGCTCGCCAGGACGATATGGACCCGCGGCAGTGTCTGGGTCAGGTCGCCGTTGCCCTCGTTGGTGACGATGACGCTCGACCCGGTCTCCGCGATCAGGAAATTGGCCCCGGTGATGCCGACGTCGGCATTGACGAAGCGCTGGCGCAGCATCTCCCGCGCCTCGGCCAGAAGCGCGGCCCGGTCCGCCAGCGCCCGGTCCTCCGGCAACGCCGTATGATGCTCCCGAAAGGCGGTCTCGATCTCGTCCCGGTTGACGTGAATGGCGGGCGCGATGATGTGGGAGGGCGTCTCGTGGCGCAGCTGGATGATGTACTCGCCAAGATCGGTCTCGATCGGCTCGATGCCGTTCTCTTCGAGATAGGCATTGATGTGGATCTCTTCGCCGATCATCGACTTGCCCTTGGTCACCGTCCGGGCGCCGGCCGCGCGGCAGATTTCCAGGACGATTTCCCGCGCCTCCCGGCTGTCCCGCGCCCAGTGGACATGGCCGCCATGGCCCATGACCTTGCGTTCGAACGCCTCCAGATACAGGTCGAGATTGGCGAGGACATGGTCCTTGATGCCCCGGGCGGAATCGCGCAACGCGTCGAACTCCGGCAGCCGCTTCGCCGCCTTCAGGCGCTTCTCGATGAAGCCGACCCGCATGTTGGCGAGGGCGCGCTGCAGTGACGGGTCGTTCAGCGCCTCGCGGGCATTCTCCTTGAAGGCGCGGGGGGTCATCTCGGTCATCGGCGCCCTCCCTTCGGCCCCGCTTGTCCGATCGGCGCGGCTTCGACCCCGGCAAGCAGTTCGGCGACGTGATAGACCTTGATGGCGTCTCCGTCGCGCGTCAGCTTGCCGGCCAGGTTCAGAAGACAGCCCATGTCGCCGGCCGCGAGCGTATCCGCGCCGCTCTCGACGACTTCCCGTGTCTTGTCGCCGGCCATGCGGGTCGAGATCTCGGGATATTTCACGCAGAAGGTGCCGCCGAAGCCGCAGCAGACGTCGCGGCCCGGCACCTCGCGCACCGCCAGCCCCTCGATGCCGGAGAGGAGCGCCCGCGGCTGCTCCCGCACGCCCATTTCGCGGAGGGACGAACAGCTGTCGTGATAGGCGACGATGCCCTCATACTTCCCGGAAACCGCGCCGATGCCGAGGACGTCCGCCAGGAAGGCGGTCAGTTCCCAGACCTTGCCGGCGACCGCGCGGGCGGGCCCCGACCAGTCCGGGTCGCTTTCCAGCATTTCCGGGTAGTGCTTCTTGAGCATGCCGGCGCAGGAGCCGGACGGGGCGACGATGTAATCGAAGCTCTCGAAGGCGCGGATCACCTGTTTCGCGATCCCGATGGCATCCTCGCGGGCGCCGGAATTGTAGGCGGGCTGGCCGCAGCAGGTCTGGCTCTGCGGCACGACGACGGTGCAGCCGGCGGCTTCCAGCAGCTTGACGGACGCCCAGCCGACCGAGGGCCGGAACAGGTCGACGAGGCAGGTCACGAACAATCCGACGGTCGGGCCGCCGCCGTCCGGCGTCGCGTCGGGGTCGAGATTTCCGCTTGTCTGGGCCATGGCGTGCCTGAGGGATCGGCTGGTGAGGGTCGGCTCCTACCATGATCCCGCCGGGCGTCGAAGGCAACCGACGGGGCGGCGATCAGGCCTTCGCGAGGGTGGCCAAGCGCTCGTCGAGATACCGCTCCATGAGCGCGGCCGGTGCGGCGCCGAACATCCGGATCCGCCCGGTATGGGCGAGGAGAAGCAGACCTGCGGCATGGCCAAAGGCATCGATGGTCAGGAGGCGCGCCTCCGCTTCCGCCACGCCGAGGGCTTCAAGCGCCAAAGTGATCGGCTCCAGGATCGCGGCGAAGGCGGCGTTCAGCGCGCGGTCCCGTTCCGGTCCCAGTCCGTTCGGCGTCATCCCGCCCCGGAAGAGGTAGAAGCCGAGGTCGAGGTCGCGCGGGTTGTCCGCGTAATAGGCGAAAACCGCCATCGCCGACGCCTTCGCCCGCGCCGCTGGATCGTCGATCCCGGAGATCGCCGTCGTCACCGCTGTCCGGCAGGCGGCGAGGGACGCGTGCAGCAGCTCGGCATAAAGCGCTTCCTTGGAATCGAAGTGGAAGTAAAGCGCGGCGGGTGTGTAGCCGGCCTTCGCCGCGATGCCGCGCAGGGAGGCGCCTTCCAGGCCCTCCCTCTCGAACACCGTGCGCGCCGCCTCCAGGATGGCGGCGCGCTTTTCCTTCGTCGATGCGCGCTTGCGGGCAGGCTCGTTCATTTTCTAACACTGTTCGATTTTGGTCTTGACGTCAATCTAACACCGTTAGATTATTCGCCAAAGGCCGCAGGGCCAGGATATGTGAGCGGGAGGATGCCCGGATGTTGATGACCGCCGCCGACTATCGAGACTCGCTGCGTGCCCTGAAGCCGCGGGTTTTCGTCAATGGGGAGCGGATCGAGAGCGTCGCCGACGCGCCGATCCTGAAGCCGGGGATCGCGGCGCTTGGCGTCACCTACGACCTGGCCCATCTCGCCGACGTGGAAAGCTTCATGACCGCGCGCCAGGGCACGTCGGGCAAGACCGTCAACCGGATGATGCATGTCGACGAGACGTCCGACGACCTGCTCATGAAACTCGAGGCCGTGCGCCTGGTCTGCAAGATTTCCGGCTGTGCCCAGCGCTACCTCGCCCATGACGGCTTCGCCGGGCTTCTCCAGGGCACGACCCGGGCGGACGCCAACCATGGCACCGACTACCGCGACCGCTTCCTCGCCTGGATGCACGGCGTCCAGGACCGCGATCTTGCCATCGGCATCGCGATGACCGACGCGAAGGGCGACCGGTCGAAGCGGCCGGGCGACCAGGCCAACCGCGACGCCTATGTCCATATCAGGGAGCGGCGGCGCGACGGGATCGTCATCTCCGGCACCAAGGCGATCGTGACCGGCGCGCCCTACATGCACGAATTCCTCGTCATGCCCTGCCGCACCCACCGGGCCGAAGACGCGGACTTCGCCGTCTGCTGCGCCGTCCCGGTCGATGCGGAAGGCGTGACGATCGTCGCCCGAAAGGCCGGCCGGCCTGGACAGGCGGACGCGCTCTTCTCCGGCAAGTACGGCCAGACCACCGGGGTCGTCCGGTTCGACGATGTGTTCGTGCCCTGGGACCGGGTCTTCATGGCCGGCGAGACGGCGGAGGCCGGCTTCGCGACCACCTCCTACGCGACCCATCACCGGCATACCTGTATCGGCGCCCGGGCCGGCTTCGGCGATCTTCTGATCGGTGCCGGTGCCCTGATGATCGAGGCGAACGGGCTGAGTGCGGACGACCACCCCCATATCCGCGCCGAGATGGTGGAGCTGATCAAGATCGTCGAGGGCTTCTATGCCTGCGGTGTCGCGGCGTCGGTCTACGGGACGAAGGACCCCGCCGGGAACGTCATGCCCGATCCTGTCTTCGCCAATATCGGAAAGCTGCTGCTGGCGACCCAGATCTACGACATGCATCGGCTGGCCCACACCGTGTCCGGCGGCCTGATCGTGGCGTTGCCGGGACCGGACGAGGACCACAATCCGGAAACCGCCGCCTCCCTCGCCGAGGTTCTGGGCGGTCGCGCCGACATCCCCTACGACAGCCGGATGGAGGTGGCGCGCTTCATCGAGGACCTGACCGCCTCCGACCAGGCCGGCTGGTACTCCGTCATCTCCCTGCACGGCGGCGGGTCACCGGAAGCGATGAAGCGGGAGATCTGGCGCAACTACCCGGTCGGCGAGAAGACGGAACTGGTCGAGGCGCTGCTGGATCGCGGTGTCTATGACGATGGCTCGCGCGTCACGAACCAGCCCGGCCGCTGCTGCCCGACGGGTTGCCAGATTGCGGATCTGCCGGGTATCGACGCGCCCCCGGGTCGGGCCGCGTCGGCGGCGGAATAGCGCCTACGGACGGGGCGCAGGGCGCGGGCGCAGCAGGAACCAGCTGCCCGGGGACTTCATCTTGCCGGCCAGCTCTCGCGCCTCCGGGCCGGAGCCAAAGAAGACGTCGCCGCGCACCGCGCCCCGGATCGCACCGCCGGTATCCTGGGCAACCATCAGGCGCCGGAACGGCGTCGCCGGATCCCCCGGCGCATGGGTCACGACCCAGACCGGCGTGCCGTAGGGCACGAAACGCCGGTCGACGGCCAGGCTGCGGCCGGCCGTCAGCGGCAGGCCTTCGGCGCCGATCGGGCCCGGCCCCGTCGGCGGCAGCCGGCGAAAGAAGACATAGCTGGGATTGTAGTCGAAGACTTCCTGCATCCTCTCGGGATGGGCCAGCAGCCAGGCGGTGATCGATTGCAGGGTCACGTCCTCACGCGCCAGATGTCCCTCGTCGATCAAAAGGCGGCCGATGGCCCGGTAGGGCTGCCTGTTCGTGCCGGCATATCCGATCCGGACCGTTCGGCCGTCTGGCAGGCGGACAAGGCCGGAGCCCTGGATATGCAGGAAGAAGAGCGCGATCGGGTCTTCCGCCCAGTAGAGGACCTGCCAGCCCGGCATCGGCACGCGGCGGTCGATGGTCGCCCGCGCGGGAAGTGGTCCGGACGACGGTGGAAGGGCATAGATGGGATAGCGATAGCGGGCGCTGCGGCGCGGTGCGGCGGCGATAATGGGCTCGAAGTAACCGGTGAAGAGCCCCTTGACCGGCCGGCCTCTCCGGACCGGTTGCACGGCCTGGAACTGGGATTCCAGAAGCGTCCGTGCGGCGGCGTTCTCTATATCCTCCGGCGCCGTCAGGACGGCCCGGCAGGCGCGGTGTGTCGCGGCCATGGCACCGCCCGCCGCAGGTTTCTTCAGAAGCCGTGCGCAGCTCCGCGCGAGGGCCGGGATCAGTTCGGCCTGCCGGCCGTCCGCCCATCCCGGCAGGTCGGAATAGGCCACCGAACGGTATCGGGGCGGCGCATTCGGGTCGAAGAACAACTGGCAGCCGGCCATCACACAGCCCGAGGCGATCAGCAGGGACAGCCGACCCAAGGCCGGTACCCGGCGTGTCAGGCAAGAGGCAAGACCCATGCGGCGGGTCACAGCCGGGCCGCGCCTAATCGTCGGCGCCGGTCTCGACCAGGGTCCAGTTGGGATCGTCCGACCGGGTGTCGCGGGCGAAGGTCCAGACGTCGGTCACGACCTCCCGGCTCGTGGTATCGCCGTCGACGATCACGCCTTCCTTGTTGCGGATGACGTTGTTCTGTTCGGAAACGAAGGTCACGGTCACGCGGGCCTCGCGGCCCCGCATCTCGGCGGCGGTGATGTCGGCGGAGCGGATGGAGAAAAGCTTCGTCTCCAGGATCTCGCCCTCTTCCTCGCGATCCTTCACGCCCTCGTTGAAGCTGTCGAAGACATCCGGCGCGACAAAGGGCCGCACGGTTTCCAGGTCGCCCTTGGCATAGGCGAGGACGATCAGCTCGAATGCCGCCTTCGCGCCGCCGAGGAAGGAGGACGGCTCGAAATTCCGGTCGGCCATGCGGATGCGGTTGATGTCCGCATCCAGCGGCGTCGCCGCAGCGTCGGCCGCATCGTCCCCGGCCGGCCCCGCCCCGCGGTCCGGCAAGGTCACGACGTTGTCGCGGCCGTTCGCGTCGCGCCCCGGGGCCTGTTCGCGGCGCCCGAAGGGATCGCGCTGCTGCTCGTGACCGGTGCGGCGCCCCAGCACGCTGCGCAGCTTGAACAGGACAAAGCCCGCGATCGCCGCGAAGATCAGGGTGATGATGAGTTCGCTATTCATCTGCCTGGCAATTCGGTCCGTGCAGTTCGATGTGCAGTTCGATGTATCGTGCGGTTGGTCTTGCTGCGGTTCGGTACTTCATTCGGCCCGATCCCCACAACGCTCGACACCGGCGGTCGATCCGTCATGGTCCGGCGTCGCGCCGTGACAACGCTGGTTCGACCGTCCGACGATCCGGAATGCGCCTTCAGGGCACTTCGGTCCACCTTACACGAATGCACTGCGAATGTCGCAAGCGAATCGGGAAAAGGTGGTCGGGGCGACCGTCACCGCTTACATAGGGGCCCCAACGCAGGAGAACAACCATGGGCCTCGTGCTCCTCTTGATCTTCGTCGGTATTCCGATCATCGAGATCGCCCTGTTCATCCAGGTCGGCGGCGTCATCGGCGTGTGGCCGACGATCGCCATCTGTTTCGCGACGGCGCTGGCCGGGTCTTTCCTCGTACGGCTGCAGGGCCTGCAGATCGTCCGGCAGGCCCAGGAGAAGATGGAACGGAACGAACCGCCCGCGGCGGAGATGTTCCACGGCATGTGCCTTCTGCTGGCGGGCTTCCTGCTGCTCACCCCGGGCTTTTTCACCGACTTTATCGGAATCCTCCTGTTGATCCCGCCAATCCGCGTGGCGATGGGGGCGCTGCTCTGGCGCCACTTCGAAACGCGCGTGCGCATGCATCGGGCGGGTCCGGGCGGCGCGTCCGGCGGGACCGTGATCGATGGCGAGTTCGAGGAGGTCGACCCGGACGGCGGTGCTGGGAAAGGTCCGGGTCGGGACAGGACGCCGCGGCTGCCGCCCGAAGGCGGGAGGCCCAACCCCGACAGCCCGTGGCGCGGCGGCCGATCCTGATACCGGCTGCGCTCCGCGGTGGCTGTGGCTGTGGCCGTTCGGGAACGGGCTTCGCGGTTGCCCGTCCACCCCATCCGTGATAGCCAACCGCCGACCCCGGCAGCCACTCTGACCGGGCATTTCCACATCACGCGCGACGGAGAGACTGACGATGGCCGCCGATCAGAACGGGACGATGCCCGGTATGGGAGAAAATGGAGCGGGGATGGACATGGATCACGTCCAGCTCCTCGTCAAAGCCCAGTACACGAAGGATTTCTCGTTCGAGAACCCGCGCGCGCCCCAGTCGCTGATGGAGCTGGAGGACGAGCCCGATGTGGACGTCAACGTCAATGTCGAGGCGGCGCTGATCGGCGGCAACGACTTCGAGGTCGTGCTGAAGATCACCATCAACGCCCAGCACAAGGGCAACGCGCTCTTCATCAGCGAACTCGAATATGCCGGCGTCTTCGAGATCGGCGAGGGCATCCCCGACGAGCACAAGCAGCCGCTCCTCCTCATCGAGTGCCCGCGCATCCTGTTCCCCTTCGCCCGCAACATCCTGGCCGACGCCATCCGCGACGGCGGCTTCCCGCCGCTCATGCTGCAGCCGCTCGACTTCGGCGCGCTGTATCAGCAGGAAGTCATGAAGCAGGGCACCGCGAACGCCTGAGGCGTCCAGATGCAGACTCCCGCTGGCGCACGTCCGTTCTACCAGGGACCGCTCTGACAGAGCGGATTTCCGCCAGTGGTCAGGAAAAGCGCGCGGCCCGTGGCGGTGCCACAGGCAAGGGCTTTGACGCCGCCACCGACGGAAAGCCGCCGGCCCTCGGCGGCCAGCTTCTTCTGCAGGACATGCCGAAAACGCGCGCGGAGCCCGCCTGACGGAGGCGGACCGGGAGACCGCGAGGGGCGACAGCCCGGCAGGCTATCCGGCGATCAGCGCCCGCAATTGGCGGTTGGCGACGGCCAGGATGGCCAGATCGATCGGGCCGCCTGTCCGGATGTCCTCTAGGATGCGGTCTGTCTGGGCGACCACCGTGGCGTGGTGCGCCTGCCACTCCTCGAAGGCCTTCTCCGGCGGCTTGCTTTCCTCCGCCAGGATCGACCGCGTAAGATTGTACTGGTGCCCGTAAAGGTCGTCGATGATGGCCGAGATCGCCATCTTGTCCCAATAGGCGTCCGGCCAGGCGGCGATCGCCGCGTCGCGCAGACTGTCGAGCGAAAAGCGCTCTCCCACCGCGAAATAGAGGCGGCCGACCACCGGCAGCTTGCGGCGGAAATCGCCCAGCAGGCGAACGATGTCGCAGCCGGAGATGTAGACCCGCTGAAGCGCCGCCTTGCGCGCCACGCTTTCCGGCAAGCCGCGATCCACGATCCGCTGCTGACGGTCGGCCAACTCGGCGACCAGGCGGCCGGGCAGCATGTCTTCCAGCTTCGCGCAGAATTCGTCCAGGCCGGGCTGGAAGCGCTGGACACTCTTCTGGATGTCGAGCGGCCGGGGGGCATTGCGCAGGAACCATTCGGTCGCCCGCTTGACGAAGCGCCCGGTCTCCAGAAGCACGTCGATCTGCGCCTCCGCCGGCACCTGATTGTCCAGCGCCTCGACCTCCTGCCACAGCTCGCGCAGGCGGAAGCTGTCGCGCACCATGGCGTAGGCGCGGGCGATGTCCGAAGGCGGCAATCCCGTCTCCACCTCTAGGTCGTGGACGAAGGAAATGCCGGCCCGGTTGACGATGCTGTTGGTCGCGTGGGTCGCGACGATCTCCCGGCGCAGGCGGTGCTTCTCGATCGCCGAACGGTACTTCTTCTGCAACGGCGTCGGGAAATAGCGGATCAGGTCCTCCTCCAGCTGCGGATCGTCCGGCAGATCGGAGGCGAGCAGTTCGTCGAACAGATCGATCTTGGCGTAGGAGAAGAGAACCGCAAGCTCCGGCCGGGTCAGCCCCTCGCCCGCCTGGCGGCGTTCCTGAAGGACCTCCTCCTGCGGCAGGAATTCGACCTCCCGGTTCAGCAGACCATCCCGTTCCAGGGCGCGCATGAAGCGGCCCAGCCGGTCGATGCTCGACGGGCCGAGGCGCTCGGTCACGCTCAGGGCCGCTGTCTGGAGGTAATTGTCGCGCAGCACCAGGTCGGCGACCTCGTCGGTCATCCGGCTAAGGAGGGCGTTACGTTGCTTCAGCGTCATGTCGCCGCGCGCGACCACCTCGCCAAGCGCGATCTTGATATTGACCTCGTGGTCGGAGCAATCCACGCCGGCCGAATTGTCGATGGCGTCGGTATTCAGCCGGCCGCCCTTGCGTGCATATTCGATCCGGCCCAGCTGGGTCATGCCCAGATTGGCGCCTTCCCCCACCACTTTCGCCCGCAGGTCCATGCCGTCGATGCGCAGGGCGTCGTTGGTCCGGTCGCCGACGCCGACGTTGGGTTCGTCATGGGCCTTCACGTAGGTGCCGATCCCCCCGAACCACAGAAGGTCGCCCTAGGCGCGCAGGATGTGCCGGATCAACTCGTTCGGCGACAGGCTGTCCTTCTCGATTTCGAAGCGCTTCTTGATCTCGGCGGACAGCTTGATCGACTTGGAGGAGCGGTCGAAGACGCCGCC
>CAYGKX010000101.1:0-3467 GCA_964350225.1 uncultured Rhodospirillaceae bacterium
CGGGCTGGGGCGCGCAGTGGAAGGAGATGATCGAGGATCCGTCCCAGAAGATCGGCCGGCCCCGCCAGCTCTACATCGGGCCGGACCTCCGCCCCTACAAGCCGCTCGACGAGCGGTAAGCGGCGGTCCCAGGCTGCATGAGCCCGGGTCACGTCATGGTGCGGAGAGCAGTAGAGAAGATCGAACCGCGGCGGCCGTCGGAACGGCCGCCGCGCACGGCAGAGCAAGCGCCGGCCAACGACAACCGTGCCCCTGGCCTGCTCGCCGCGCTCCTCTACGCCGGAGGCGCGCTTCTCGCCCTCGCCGCGCTTTTCTGGTGGGTTTTCGCCTGACATTGCCGGGAGAGACCGCCGTACCGCTCTCTCCCGGCCAAATGCCCTTCCGGGCTACGATCGTTCGATCAGTTCGATCTTGTAACCGTCGGGGTCTTCAATAAAAGCGATGACCGTCGGGCTGTGTTTCATCGGCCCTGGCGCGCGCGGGATCTTGACACCCTCTTCTTCCATTTCGGCGCAGGCCTTGTAGATATCCGGCACCGCAATTGCGATGTGGCCGTAGGCAGTGCCCAGATCGTAGGGCTCTTCCTGGTCCCAATTGTGGGTCAACTCCAGGACGGTGCTGTCGCTCTCTGCGCCATAGCCGACGAATGCCAAGGTAAAGCGGCCGCCTTCGTAATCAGTCTTCCGCAGCAGCTTCATGCCGAGATGGCGGGTGTAGAAATCGATCGACTTCTCCAGGTCGCGGACGCGCAGCATCGTGTGCAGCATCCGGAAGCCATCCGTCGCACCCTCGGTGGCGGCGCTGGGCTGGGGGTTGGTGTCGGCGTCGGGCATTCTCGTCACTCCTCTTTCGCGGACACGGCGCGCCGGCCGTGCGGATATCTTTCCATTTCGTCCAGAATGGCGCGGGCGGCGTTGCGTGACGGAAGATCGTCTCCGGCGCAGAACAGCGCCTTTGCCTCCGCCATTCCGGCCCTCTGCTCGGCCCGCGCGCCTTCGTCGAACATAAGCGTGCGGACGGCATCGGCCAAGTTCGGGGCGGTGCAGTTTTCCTGAATGAATTCAGGCAGAACCTCCCGGTCGAGAACCAGATTCACCGCGGCGGCATACTTCACCTTGAGGATCAGCCGGCCGACGAAGGCGGAGACGGCGGGCGCCCGGTAGACAACGATGGTCGGGAGATCGGCGAAGGCCGTTTCGACGGTCACGGTGCCGGAGGTCGCGAGTGCAAGGTCGGCGGCGGCGAACGCATCGTACTTCTCCACCGCCCCCCGCAGCACGATTGTGCGAAAGGGCCACCCTGCCGTCGCTTCCTCGACCCGTTCCGCCACGGTCGAGACCGTCGGGACGACGCACACAAGGTTCGGCATGTCTTCCGCGAGCAGCTTCAGGGTCTCCCCGTAAACGGCCAGCAGCCGCTTCACTTCGCCCCGGCGGCTGCCCGGAAGAACGCAGAGGACCCGCGCGTCCGCCGGGATATCGTGGCGCGCGCGGAACCCCGGCCCGTCTCCGGTGACGTAACGCGCTTCCGCCGCACTGTGCCCCACATATGTCGTCTCGAGACCCAGCGGCTCGAAATAGGGGCCCTCGAAGGGAAAGATGGTGAGCAGCCTGTCCAGATAGCGCGCGATATGCTTGGCACGCCCCGGGCGCCAGGCCCAGACAGTCGGCGCGACATATTGCACGATGGGAATCCCCTGCCCCATGATCTTCTCGCCGACCCGAACGGCGAAGCCCTGGGCATCGATCATGACCACTGCATCCGGCCGCGTTTCGACGATGTCGTCGGCGACGCGACGGATGAGGCGCAGGAGATGGCGGAGCCGCGGCACGATCTCCAGCCCCATCACCGCCAGCTCGTCGATGGGGAAAAGGCTCTCCAGCCCCTCCGCCGTCATGCGTTCTCCGGCAAGGCCGGCAAAGCGCACCCGGCCGCCAGTGAGCGCCTTCAGCCCCTTCATCAGGTTCACGCCAAGCTGGTCGCCCGAGGGTTCTCCCACGACAAGATAAATCAGAGGGCCGTCCGGGGCGCCGGTCGTGTCCGTAAGGGAGGTCATGTGCGTCGTTTCATCCCGACGACGAAGATCTTGTGGCGATCCGCGGCGGCGACGATTCCCGGCAGGTCGATGGCGAGGGTCCCGCCGGCCTCGATTGCGATGCCGCGCAGCCCCGCCCGCGCAACTTCCTCGACCGTCTTGATACCGATCGTCGGCATGTCGACCCTCCGCTCCTGCCCCGGCTTCGGCAGCTTGATCAACACGCCCCTCTGACCGGCGCGCTGGAGAGATCCGGCGCGCGCGATCATGGCATCCGTGCCCTCTATCGCCTCGACAGCCAACACGATGCCCTGCTGTACCGCGACGGCCTGTCCGACATCGAGGTCGCCGAGACCTTGCAGGATGTCGATGCCCCGTTCGATATCGCGCCAGGCCTGATCGTCCGGCGCAATCCGGCCGAATTGACCCTCGGGGGCCAGCAAGTCTTCCACAATGTCATGGACGCCGACGACCTTGAAGCCGCTGGCCTCGATCTCCTTGACGAGGGCCGACAGCAGACTGTCGTCACCGAGGGCGCGGAACCCCGCCTTGACAAGGAATTTGAGGGCCCGTGCATCCGGCCGGATCGCCCTGAGGGACGGCCGCCGGACCCAGCCGGCCATGACGACCTCCTCGACACCCTGATCGCGCGCGATCTTCTCCGCCCGGCGCGCCGCGCCAATACGGACGACGTCGTGGGGGACTTCCTGGATGATCGGATGGTCGGCCTGCCCCTCGACGGCCACGACATGAAACGGCCGCCCCTGTTTTCGGCAGGCTTCGATCACTTGGGCGGGAAGGTCCCCGCCGCCCGCGAGGATACCGAGTTTGGGCGCTTTGGCTTCAGGCGGCACTGCGTGAGCGCGGCTGGCAGATCGATCGCGCGGAATCGGCGCGTATGAAGTCGACGATCTCCATTACCGCCTCGTTGTCGGAGAACATCTGGGCGACGTCCGCCACCCTTTCGGTCAAGGTCCCCTCCTCGGCGAAGAGCAGCCGGTAGGCCGTCCGCAGAGCGTGGATCTCATCCCGCGTGAAGCCCCGGCGGCGCAGACCGATCAGGTTCAGGCCGTAAAGCCCGTCGCGCAGTCCCATCACCGATCCATAGGGAATGACATCGGTCTCGGATCCCGACATGCCCCCGATCATCGCGTGACGGCCAATCCGAACATACTGGTGGATCGCCGAATTCCCACCGATGATCACATAGTCGCCGAGATAGACGTGACCGCCCAGGACGGCATTGTTCGCCATGATCACATGATCGCCGATATGGCAATCGTGGGCGATATGGGAATTGACCATGAACAGGCCATTGTTGCCCACCTCGGTCAGGCCGCCGCCACCGACCGTCCCGGGATGCATGGTCACCGATTCACGGATGATGTTGTTCGCGCCGATGACCAGACGCGCGCCCTCGCCTTTGCAGCCG
>CAYGKX010000101.1:3477-11302 GCA_964350225.1 uncultured Rhodospirillaceae bacterium
GGAAATCAGGGTCACGCCGTCGTCCAGCCGGACCCCGGCACCGACGGTGCAATAGGGCCCGATAGCGACGTCCCGCCCCAGCTCCGCCTCGGGGGCGACGATCGCGGTCGGATGAATATCTGCCATGGTCAACCGTCCATGATCATCGCCGAATACTTCGCTTCGGCGACGAGTTTGTCCTCGACCCGCGCCTCGCCCTGGAATTTCCAGACGAGGCCCCGGCTATGGACCTTGGAGACGTGGATTTCGAGCCGGTCCCCCGGCACGACCGGCTGCCGGAAACGGGCGGATTCAATCGTCATGAAGTAGACGAGTTTGCCTTCCATTTCCTTGCCGAGGGTCTCGACGACCAGGGCACCCGCTGTCTGCGCCATCGCCTCGATGATGAGCACACCGGGCATGATGGGCGCGCCCGGAAAGTGGCCCTGAAAAAACGGCTCGTTGATCGAGACGTTCTTGATACCCACCGCGCTCTCGGCGCGCCGCAGTTCGACGATCCGATCGACCATGAGGAACGGGTAACGATGCGGCAGAAGCTCCATCACCCGGTGAATGTCGATCGAATAGGGCTCGTCGGGTCGGTCCGCGTCCACGCCGTCCATTCCCATCACGTTTTGCAGGTGGCGACAGGCAACTAGCGCTTGGGCGCCGGAGCCTTCTTGTTCGCGAGGTCGAGCTTCACCACGGGCATCGCCTTGTTCAGGCGCGTCAGCACTTCCTCGGTGATGTCATACTGCTGCGCATGATGCAGCACGTTCCCCTGGTCCAGCAGAACGAGTGTGTAGCCCTTCTCCACGGAGATGGCCTTGACGATCTTCACGACTTCGTCCTGCAGGGTCCGCAGCGCAGCGGCGCGCGCCTGATTGAGCCGGCCGACCCGGGCACGGGCGCTGAGTTCGATGTTCCGGCGACGGCGCAGTAGGGCCGCCTCGCGCCGTTCGTAGACACGAATCGTCATCTTGTCGCGCTGCCGTTGCAGGTTCAGGACGTCCTGGCGCAGCTTCTTCATCTCGGCGTCGACCTCCTTGCGGAGGTTCAGCTGCAGGGTTCGGCCCTGCTTTTCGAGATCGATGACCGCCTTCGAGCCTTTGAGAAGGTTCTGGAACTCGACGACCGCAATCTTCGGTGCCGCAGCGGGCGGCGTGATCGTCGCCGTGGGCGGCGTCGGGACCGGTTTCGTCTGGGCGGAAGCGGGCGCGGCCGCGATGCCAAGGAGGGCGGAGGCGAGCAGCAGACGGCGAGCCGAATGTGCGGAGCGATGGAGATAGGACATGATGATCAGAACCTGGTTCCGAAGGTGAAGTTGAAGATCTGCCGTTCGTCGGGCCCCTTCTTCACGATGGGGAAGCCGATATCGAAACGGATCGGACCGAGCGGAGAGCGCCAGGAGAACCCGACGCCGACGCTGACACGCGGAGACGCGCTGTCGAAGACCGGCGGACCGGGGTTGGGCTGACATTTCGACGGACAGGGCGAATCCCAGTTCGCACCGACATCTACCCAGATACGCGCGCGCAGGCCGATCTCTTTCGGCAACGGGGTCGGGAAGCTCAGCTCTCCGCTGATCACGTAGTATTTCGTGCCGCCCAGGCCGTCTTCGGTGGAAAGATCGCGGGGTCCGACGCCGCCGAACTTGAACCCGCGGAAGGAGTTGCCGCCGAGGAAGAAGCGTTCGGCAAGCGGCACTTCCTTGCCGAGGCCGTCGATCACGCCGACCTCGCCCGAAACGCTGACGACCCAGCCCGGCACCACGCTGTAATAATAGGCCGCCCGGCCGATCATCTTGACCCAGCGTTCGGAGCCGCCGAGGCCGGCGAAGTCCGTCGAGAGGCTGAGGATGAGGCCTTCCGTCGGGTCGAACCGGTTGTCACGGGTGTCGTAGGCAAGGGTCTGCCCGACAGCGGACGTCGTGCTCGTTCCCTCCTCCGACTGGATATAGGGCGACGCGGTCGACGAAATGTTGCGGATCGTATTGTTGCGCAAGTCGTAGCGCAGCTGCTGGCTCCAGTTCTCGGTGAGGCGGTAGCCGAGGCGAATCCGGAAACCGGTATCCCGCACGTCGAAGCCGCTCTCGTCCTCGTAGCTGCGCGTCCGGCGGAACAGGTCGACGCCGAGCGACAGATTGCGGCCCAGGAAATACGGCTCGGTGAACTTCAGGTCGAGGCCCTGCGAGCGCTGCGAGATCAGGAAGTTGAGGGCGATATCCTGCCCGCGGCCCATGAAGTTGCGTTCGCGGATACCGAAGGTGCCGAGCACGCCTTCCTGGGTCGAGAAGCCGGCGCCCAGGGTCAACTCGCCCGTCGCCTTCTCTTCAACCGTGACCGTTACCACGGTCTTGTCGGGCGCAGAGCCCGGCCGGTTCTTGATGTCGACCTTTGTGAAGAAACCGAGATTGTCCAGACGCCGTTTCGACAGGCGGATCTTCGAGGTGTTGAAGGCATCGCCCTCGGCGATGAGCATCTCGCGCCGGATCACTTCGTCGCGCGTTCTGCGGTTGCCGGTGATCTCGATCCGCTCGACGAAGACCCTGGGGCCCTCCCGGATCTCGAACGTCAGGGTGATGGTCCGAGCCTTGCTGTCCACGGAACTCTGCGGGCGCACCTGGACGAAGGCATAGCCGAGCGTGCCGGCGATATCGGTCATGTTGTTGACGACCGTTTCGACCTTGTCGGCGTTGAAGCGATCGCCCGCCTTGAAGTTCAGCGCCTTTTCGAACTGCTTCGACTGCGTCCCCTTGAGCCGCGTGACGATCTTCGGTGGGCCGAACTTGTAGACCGGCCCTTCAAAGACGGTGAATGTGATGAAGAAGTTCTTCCGATCCGGTGTCAGCTCCGCGACCGCGGAAATGACCCGGAACTCTGCATAGCCGCGCGCCAGGTAGTAGCGGCGCAGGAGTTCCTTGTCGAAGTTCAGGCGTTGCGGATCGTAGATGTCGCGGGAGCCGAAGAAACGCCACCAGGCCGACTCCCGGGTCTGGATGACTCCGGGCAGTTCGCTGTCGGAGAAGGCCTTGTTGCCGATGAAGGAGGTACGGCGAAGGCCGGTGACCTCTCCTTCGTCGATCTCGAAGACAAGGTCGACGCGGTTCTGCGGGCGCTGAATGACCTTCGGCGTGATGGTCGCACCGAAGCGGCCCTGTGTACGATAGAGACCCAGCAGGCGGGTCACCGCGGCCTGGACACGCGCCCGTGTGTAGACCGAGCGAGGCCGCAGGGAGATATTCTGTGCCAGGTCGCTTGAATTGACCTTCCGGTTCCCCTCGAACGCGATGCGATTGATGATCGGGTTCTCGACGACCCTGACGACGAGGGATGCCCCTTCCTGACGGACCGTTACGTCCCGGAACAGACCGGTCGCGAAAAGCGCCTTCAGCGACTCGTCCATTTTCGTGCGGTCGAAACGATCGCCGACGCCCAGCCGCAGATACGACCCGATCGTCTCCGGATCGATGCGCTGTGTGCCCTCGACGACCACGCGCTGGATCACCTGCCCGCGGCGCTGCGCCGACGCGTCGTGGCTGGGCGCGGTCACGCCGAGCAGCACGACGAATGACAGGATCATGAGACCGATGATACGCACGAATTACCCCCCAGTTTCTCCCTCACGCGTTACGTCTGGGAAATTACCGGTTTTAAGTGATCAGGTTCTTGATGAATTCTACGACCTTCAAGTGAACGAGGTCGTTCCAGGTCACGAACAACATGAGCGTTAATACCAGAGCCAACCCGATTCTAAAACCATATTCCTGAGCCCTTTCCCCAAGCGGTTTGCCGCGAATTGCCTCGATTCCGTAGTACAGGAGATGCCCGCCGTCGAGCATCGGGATCGGCAGCAGATTGATCAGACAGAGGTGCAGGGAGAGTACGCCCAGGAACCAGACGAAGGCATAAAGGCCAAGCTGCGCCATGTCCCCCGACATCTCAGCGATCCGGAGGGGTCCGCCCAGTTCCTTGGTCGTCCGCGTTCCCGCGATCATCTGGCCGATGGCGGTGAAGGTGGTGACCGTGAGGCTCCAGGTTTCCTCGACCGCGGCACCGAAGGCCGTCAGGACACCAAGGACGCGCCGGGTCGGCGGCGGCGCGCGGACCCCGATCAGGCCGACCGTCTTCAACTTGCCGTCGGGCTGTTTGATCTCCCGCGCGTCGGGGGTGACCGTGAAGGTCAGTCGTTCCGTGCCGCGTTCCACCTCGATCGTCAGCGGCTTGCCGGGATTCGGCATCACCAGCCGGCGGAGATCCTCGAAGGACCTTACCTTTTCTCCGCCGATGGCAAGGAAACGGTCGCCCGCCCTGATCCCCGCCCGCGCGGCAGGTCCATTGTCGGTCACACCGCCGGCGACCGGCGCGATCATGCGGGTCGCCCCCACGTCGCCGATCACCTGTTCGTTTCCGCGCTTGTCCTTGTAGGTCCGGCGTGCGGGGGTCAAAACGGTCGCGATGCGCCGCCCGTCACGCTCGACGATCACGGGCAAACGTTCGCCCGGCCGCAGCGCCGTAATCTGGCGGACTTCCTCGAACCGGTCGATGGCGGTTCCGTTGACCCGGAGAAAACGGTCGCCCGACCGAAGGCCTGCCTCCGCGGCGGCGCCGCCGGGCGCCACGTTTCCGATGACCGCCGGAGAATGCGGCTGTCCGCCCGTCGCGAACAGAATTCCCAGAACGAGAACGGCGAAGACATAATTGACCGCCGGACCGGCGAACACGATGGCCGCCCGCTGGCCGACACGCTTGTGATAGAAGGAAACGGCACGCTCGGCCGCGGTCATCCCGCGGGCGCGCTCATGATCCGGCGAACTTGCGGCATCCTGATCGCCATACATCTTGACGTAGCCGCCCAGCGGGATCGCGCTGATCTTCCAGCGGGTCCCGGATTTCGCCGTCCAGCCGAAGATCTCCGGACCGAAGCCGATCGAGAACGTCTCGACCCTGACGCCGTTGCGCCGGGCAACGGTGTAATGCCCCATCTCGTGAACGAAGACGAGGATTGTCAGAATAATCAGGAACGGAACGATGTAGTTCCAAAGGGGTGAGAGGAATTCCATCTCGACTGTGTCTTGCCTTTGCCCGCTGGGCGGGGCGCGATTATACGAAAAGCGCCCCGCTACATTGCGTCACATCTTGTTTCGCTATGTTACGCAGCGAGCCGCATCTGGCGTTCCGCGACGCGACGCGCCTCCTGGTCGACCTGGATCACGGTGTCGAGATCGACCAGATGTACGTTCGTCACGGCCGCCAGGGTTTCCTCCACAACGCGGGTCACGTCGAGGAAGCCGATGCGCCTTTCGAGAAAACCGTGAACCGCCACCTCGTTCGCCGCGTTGAGAATGGTCGGCGCCGCCTGCCCCGCATTGAGCGCCTCCCGCGCCAGGCGGAGGGCGGGAAACCGCTCCAGATCCGGCGCTTCGAAAGTAAGGCTGCCGATTGTGGCGAAATCGAGCCGCGCCGACGGTGCCGCCATCCGCTTCGGCCAGGCCATGGCATAGGCGATCGGCGTGCGCATGTCCGGCGTCCCCATCTGGGCGAGGACCGAGCCGTCGACATATTCGACCATCGAATGGATGACCGACTGGGGATGGACGATGACGTCGATCTGTTCACGTGTGATCGGGAACAGGTAGAAGGCCTCGATGACCTCCAGACCCTTGTTCATCAGGGTCGCGGAATCGACCGAAATCTTTGCCCCCATCGACCAGTTCGGATGGGCGACCGCCTGTTCCGGTGTCATCGCGGCCATTGCCTCCCGGCTCATCGTCCGGAAGGGGCCGCCCGAAGCCGTCAAGACGATGCGGCGAATGCCTTCCGGCCGGTCGAAATCGAAGACCTGGAAGATGGCGTTATGCTCCGAATCCACCGGCAGCAGGTTCGCGCCATGTGCCTCGACCTCGCGCAGGACGAGGTCACCCGCACAGACCAGGGTCTCCTTGTTGGCCAGCGCGACAGCCGTTCCCTGCCGGATACCCTCCAGGGTCGGCGCGAGGCCCGCGGCCCCAACGATGCCGGCCATCATCAGATCGACAGGACGCGCCGCCGCCTCGCACAAGGCTTCGCGCCCCGCCGCGGCCTCTACCCCCGAACCGGCCAGCGCATCCTTCAGGGGCTGATACAGATCCGGATCCGCGATCACGGCGAGCCGGGGGTTGAACCGCCGCGCTTGCTCCGCAAGGCCTTCGACATTGCGGTTCGCCGTGAGCGCCTCGATCTCGAAGCGGTCTGAATTCCGCTCCACCAGATCCAGCGTGCTGCACCCGATCGATCCGGTGGCGCCGAGGATGGTCAGTCGTCTTGGGTCAGCGCTCTCGCCTGTCCGGCCGATGGTCATACGTCTGTCGTCGCTCCACTTGCCCATATTGCCACGGCGGCGGCTGCGAAGGCCGCGATCAGGCCGTCGAACCGATCCAGGAGGCCGCCATGACCGGGTAGAATTCCGCTCGAATCCTTCACTCCGAAGTGGCGCTTGACGATGGATTCGAACAGATCGCCCGCCTGTGCAACCACGGCGGCCAGGGCCCCGATCGGCGCGTGGGACCATACCAGCCCGCCTGTCAGGACGTAAGTGCAAATCACCCCCATCGCCGCGGCCGCCAACATCCCGCCAGCAAGGCCCGACCAGGTCTTGGACGGGCTGATCCGCGGCGCCAGCTTCGGCCCGCCGAAATGCCGCCCGACAAAAAAGGCGCCGGTGTCCGTGGCCACGACGACGAAGACCAGCCACAGGACGATGAGGCCTCCGTCCGGCAGGTCGTAGATCCAGAGGTAGGCGACCAGCGCAAGCGCGATATATCCGGCGCCAACCGCGGACCAGGCGGGCCCGCGGGCACGAACCGCTAGGACGAGAAGATGAACGGTGGGTGCCGCGATCAGTGCAAGGGCGATCGCCAGATCGAAATATCGAAGGTAGGCCGCAACCGCGACACCGATCATCGCCAACGGCAGAAGCACCGGCGCGACGTCGAGACTCCGTCCGCTGCACAGGCGCCCCCACTCCCAGGCAAGCAGAACCGCGAAGACGCAGACAAAGATCGGAAAGACGGGACGGCCGAGAAAATAGACACCGAGCGCGAGGCCACCGAGCACGAGGCCGGACACGACCCGGATCAGGAGAGCACGGGACCGGCCGCCAGCGGCCGGCGTCGCGATGTCAGCCTGCGACGGCGCCATAGCGGCGTTCGCGTCGGCGAAACTCCAGGATCGCGTCGCGCAACTGCTCCCGGTCGAAATCGGGCCAGAGGCAGGGGACGAAGACCAACTCGGCATAGGCACTCTGCCAGAGCAGGAAATTACTCAGCCGTTGTTCGCCGCTCGTCCTGACCACCAGGTCCGGGTCCGGCACGTCGTGGGTGTGAAGGGCTCCGGACAACATCCTCTCGTCGACGGCCTCGGGCTCGATCTCTCCCGCGGCAACCCGGCGCGCGATGCTGCGCGCCGCCTGCACGATCTCCCCTCGCCCGCCGTAGCTCAGCGCGATGATGAGGGTCAGGCGCACATTGTGCCGGGTACGCTCCTCCGACTCCTCGATGAGCCGCACGAGATCGGCCGACAGCCTCTCGCGGTCGCCGATGAAGCGGACGCGGACACCGCGGCGGGACAGGTCGGAAATTTCGCGCCGGAGGTAAAAGCGCAGGAGCCCCATGAGATCCCGCACCTCGTCCTGGGGTCGGCTCCAGTTCTCTGAAGAGAAGCCGTACAGGGTCAGGTACGAGATCCCGAGGTCGAGCGCACCCTTGACCGTCTCGCGAACCGCCTCCATGCCCCGCCGGTGGCCGGCCGTGCGCGGCAATCCGCGGGACGTCGCCCAGCGGCCGTTGCCATCCATGATGATGGCGACA
>CAYGKX010000102.1:0-11081 GCA_964350225.1 uncultured Rhodospirillaceae bacterium
GCCCCCGGGCGCCCCGCACCACAGGTCCCAACTCGTCCACGACGGCTTCGTATGCGGCCCGTTTGAAGGGCACGATCAGGCCGGGCACGGTCTCGAGTTCGACCCAGCGCCAGTCGCTGAATTCCGGATGGTCGGTGTCGAGACGGATGTCGCTGTCAGCGCCGAGGAAGCGCGCCGCGAACCATTTCTGTGCCTGGCCGACGAAGCGACCCTTCCAGCGGCCGCCGCGCAACTCCGGCGGAAGGTCGTAGCGGATCCAGCCACTTGTCTCGCCAACGACCTCGACCTGACAGGTGCCGATCTCCTCCTCGAGTTCGCGCAGCGCCGCGGCACGCGGTGCCTCTCCCTTGTCGATGCCGCCCTGGGGCATCTGCCAGGCGGGCGCCTCGCTGTCGATCCGCTGGGCAACGAAGACCTGCCCCGCGACATTGAACATGAGAATCCCGACACAGGGCCGGTAGCCGTCCGGCGGCCGATCCGCGCTCATTCCCGGGGTGCCGCCGGCCGCCCTATCTGGCGGGCTTTGTGCTGACCACCGCGCTTGCCGGCGCCAGCGTCAGGCCACGCTTTTCCAGGCCGTCGGCCCAGCGTCGCAGCTGGCTGATCGTCAGGGGGTAGGGTTGCACGAGGACGACGGCCGCGACGCCGCGTTTGGCGACATCCTCCGCCGCCCGCAGCCGGGCCTGGATCGCTTCCTGCGACGGCTCGCTGTCGGCCCAGACCGTGGCCCGGGCCCAGGGCAATCCGGCTGCCGCGTAGCGGTCGCCCTCCTCGGCGCGCCCGCCGCGGGCGTCGATCAGCAAGAGGCCGCGCCGGGCGATCTCTGTCAGGGCTGGCTGGGACGCCGCCCCGTTGGACAGGAAGCCGACCCCATGGTCGATCAGCAGGCCGACATAGCCCTTTGCCCGACCCAGCACCCAGTGCAGCCGGTCCCGGTTCCCGTCCGGCGTCAGGGACGCGAGAAGGGCGCGTGGCCCGGGGTCGACCCGATCGCTGTTCCGCGGCTGCATCGGCAGCATCAGGAGGCTCTCGTGGTTCTTGCCGCGCGCCGCGTCCAGATATGCCTGCAGGTTCGCTGCGTAGGGCGAAAAGGCGAGGGAAACGGCACCCGGAAGTTCCGAGATCGCGGCCTCCGTCACGGTCTTGTTCAGGCCCAGTCCGGTGACGATCACGGCGATGCGTGGCCGCTTGTCGGCCTGGTCGAAGGGACGGGCGTAGACGCGCCAGGCCTGCCGGCCCTTCGCCCCCGCCCGGGGCAGGGCCCCATGCTTGCCGGGTTCCAGCAACGCCTCATCCGGTGCGCCGATCGAGCGGCTGGCGGTCGTCTCCGACCCCCCGCCCAGACGGGCGGTCTCCTCGCTGCCGGCGGTGTGGTGCAGCCACGAGGCAACCCCCGCGGCCACAGCCACCAGCATGACGAGGACGATCCGCATATTCGGCGCCTTCCCTGCCGACCCGCCGCGGCTACTTCGCCGGCGGCGTCGTCGCCGACGCGCCACGGGCCTTCGTCCGCTCAAAAAGGCTCAGGCCCTTGAGCAGGTCGATCGCCCGCGACAGCTGATAGTCGGTTGTCGCGAGGCTCGCCGTCTCGTCCGACTTCTTGGCGTCGTCCTTCTTTTCCGCGGCTTTGTCCTTTGCCGTCTTATCGCCGGCCGGTTTGTCACCCGCCGCCTTGTCGTCCTTCTTCTCGTCCTTCTTGGCGTCCTTGCCGTCATCCGGCTTTTTGGTGTCCAGCGCGCCGCGCAGGTCGCGTTCCCGGCGGTTCGGCCCCTTGACCTCTTCCAGCTTCGCCTGGCGGACCACGATGTCGGGGGTGACGCCCTTCGCCTGGATCGACCGGCCCGACGGCGCGTAATACCGCGCGATGGTCAGGCGCATGGCGCCGCCGTTGGACAGCGGGATGATGTCCTGGACCGAGCCCTTGCCGAAGCTCTGGCTGCCCATGACGATCGCGCGGCGGTGATCCTGCAGTGCGGCCGCGACGATCTCGGACGCGGAGGCCGAGCCGCCGTTGATCAGGACGACGATCGGCTTGCCTTCGGCCAGGTCGCCCTTGGTGGCGTTGCGCCGGCTGGAAATGCGCTTCTCCCGTCCGCGGGTCGAGACGATCTCGCCCTGGTTCAGGAAGGTGTCGGCGACCGCGACGGCCTGGTCGAGCAGCCCGCCGGGGTTGTTGCGCAGATCGAGCACGACGCCCGACCACTTGTCGCCGAGCTTCGCCTTGAATTCTTCCAGCGCGCGGCGCAGTCCGACATCGGTCTGCTCGGTAAAGCTGGTGATGCGCACATACCCGATCGTGCCATAGATCTTGGAGCGCACGGACTTCACCGTGATGATCGCCCGGGTGATCGTCAGGACGAACGGCTTCTCGTTTGCCCGGCGGATGGTCACCTTGATATCGGTGCCGACCTTGCCGCGCATCATCTTGACTGCTTCGCGCAGGGTCAGGCCCAGGACGGGTTTGCCGTCGATATGCGTGATCAGGTCGCCCGCCTGGACGCCGGCCTTGGCCGCCGGCGTGTCGTCGATGGGCGAGACGACCTTGATCAGGCCCTTGTCCATCGTGACCTCAATGCCCAGGCCGCCGAACTCGCCGCGGGTCTGGACCCGCATTTCCTTGAACGTCTCGGGGTTCATGTAGCTCGAATGCGGATCCAGCGACTGCAGCATGCCGCTGATCGCGGATTCGATGAGCTTCTTGTCCGTGACGTCGCGGACATACCGCTTCCGCACGGTTTCGAATACCGTGCCGAACAGGTCGAGCTGGCGGTAGACGTCGTCGGACTTCTCGGCTTGCGTCGGCATGGCCGCGCCGCCGGCAAGGAAGGCAACCATCGTTGCCGTGAGGATCAGTCGCTTCATCCGTTGACCTTACGTTTGTCTGCCGCGAGCCACGGCAGTGGGTTGATGGGATGCCCCCTGTGGCGGATTTCCAGATAGAGCCGGGGTCCGGAACCCTGGAAGTCGCCAACGATGCCGACCGGTTCTCCGGCGAGAACCCACTGCTTCGTTGTGACGTCGATCCGCGCAAGCCCCGCGACGAGCGAATGATAGCCGTCGCTGTGTTTTAGGATCAAGATTTGCCCATATCCGCGGAACGGGCCCGCAAAGACAACCTGGCCGTCGAACGGGGCGACGACCTGGGCACCGGTCCGCGCCGCGATGACGATGCCCTTGGTCGACTGACCGTGACCGTTGTCCTCGCCATATTTCTGTGCGATGCGGCCCGCGGCCGGCAGGGTGACGAGGCCCTTGGACCGGGCGAAACGTTTCAGGGCGCTGGGCCGGGTGAGGGCGGCGCGGCGATCGCCCGCCGCATCGTTTCCATCCGCGCCGCGGCCTGTCCCGCCGCCACGCGCGCGGTTCCGCCGATCCACGTTCAGGCGGCCGACGAGATCCCGCAGGTTGCGCGCTTGTTTGCTCAATGCCGCGATCCGCTGCGCCGCGGCCTCCCGCTCGGCCTCCGTCGACTTCAGGAACTCCGACTGGCGGGCGGTCAGGGCGCCGATTTCGGTGCGCGCCTTGTCCAGCGCGGCGACATGTGCCTTGAGCGTCTTGTGCCGTGCCTCGATCGAGAGGCGCAGTTTCCGCGTCTCGGCCAGCCTGGCCTCCAGTTCCACCGCCCGGAGGTGCAGCCGTCCGGCCACGCTTTTCAGCACGATTGCGCCGCGCACCGCATCGTTCGGCGCACCGGGCCGGGCGGCGAGCAGGATCGGCGGGTTCACCCGCAACCGTTCCAGCACCGCGAGGATGCGCGCCAGTTCCGCCTGCCGCGCATGATGGGCCCGCGCCTCGACCTTTTCGCGCGCGACCAGCGGGGCGAGTTCCTTCTCCACCCGCAGGATGTCCGCTTCGCGCAGCTGGATCGCCTTCGCCAGTTCGACGGACCGCTTGCGCAAGGCATCCAGGGTCCGGACCAGTTCGCGTTGCCGTTTGGTCAGGCGGGCCCGCTCGGCGCGGTTTGCCCGGATGTCCTGTTCGACGGATTTCAGCCGTTCGCCGCTCTTATCCTGGGCGGTCGCCGGCATCCCCGCGAGCAGCAGGCCGCCGAAAAGGGCGGCCGCCACCGGGAGGGCCGGTCTATTCCGCAGCGCTGAGTTCGCGCACGCCACGCGATTCTCCCGAAGGGCCGATCAGGTTGCGGCCGGTCATCTCCGCCGGTTCGCCAAGTCCCATCAGCGACAGCACCGTCGGTGCGACGTCCGCCAGCCGGCCGTCGCCGAGCGAGACAGTCTCCATTCCCGGTGCGCTCAGCACCAGTGGGACCAGGTTCATCGTATGGGCCGTGTGCGGCTGATGGGTCGCCCTGTCGAGCATCATCTCGGCATTGCCATGGTCCGCGGTAACAAGCAGGGCACCCCCCGCCGCGCGGACTGCCTGGTCCAGTCGCCCGAGGCAGGTATCGACCGCTTCCACAGCCCGTTTCGCCGCTTCCAGGTCGCCGGTATGGCCAACCATGTCGGTATTGGCATAGTTGACGACGATCAGGTCGAAACGGCCGCTCTCGATGGCGTCGACCAGCTTGTCGGTCACTTCCGGCGCCGACATTTCGGGCTGCAGGTCGTAGGTCGCGACCTTGGGCGACGGTACCAGAATGCGTTCCTCGCCCTCGAACTCGCGCTCCTCGCCGCCGTTCAGGAAGAAGGTGACATGGGCGTACTTCTCGGTTTCGGCGATGCGCAACTGTCTGAGGCCGGCTCCGGCGACGGTTTCGCCCAGGGTCCCGTGCAGTTCCTGCGGCGGGAAAAGGCTGGTCATGAAGCCGTTCAGCTGTTCGGAATAATCGACCATGCCCAGCGCCGCCGCAAAGGCGACGGTGCGGTCCCGTTCGAAACCGTCGAAGGCCGGGTCCAGAAGGGCGGTCAGGATCTCCCGCGCGCGGTCCGCCCGGAAGTTCGCCATCAGGATGCCGTCGCCGTCGACCATGCCGGTATATCCGTCGATGATCGTCGGGCGCACGAATTCGTCCGTCTCGTCCCGTTCGTAGGCCGTATGAATCGCCTCGTCGGCCGAACCGGCAGCCTCTCCCACGCCGTCGACCAGGGCACGATAGGCGAGCGAGACGCGGTCCCACCGTTTGTCCCTGTCCATCGCGTAGTAGCGGCCGCTGACCACGCCGAAGCGGACGGCGTCATATCCGATGAGGTCGTTCTGGAACGACATGAGAAACTCGACCGCACTCTTCGGCGGCGTATCGCGTCCATCGAGGAATGCATGGATGCGGACAGGAATGCCGGCGTCCGAGAGATAGTGTGCCAGCGCGGCGATGTGGCGCTGGTGGGAATGGACGCCGCCGGGCGACAGCAGCCCCATCAGATGTGCCGTGCCGCCGCTCTTCTTCAGCGCGGCGACGAACGCGCGAAAGGCTTCGATATCCGGGATCGTACCGGCCTCGATCGCCCCGTCGATCCGCGGCAGGTCCTGCAGCACGATCCGTCCGGCGCCGAGATTCATATGCCCCACTTCCGAGTTGCCCATCTGGCCGGACGGCAGCCCGACCTCGTGCTCGGATGCGTCGAGAAGCGCATGCGGACAGGTTGCGACCAGGCGGTCCCAGGTCGGCGTCTCCGCCTGGGCGATGGCGTTGTCCGTCTTTTCCTCACGGTGACCCCAGCCGTCCAGGATGCACAGGACGACGGGACGCAGGCGGGGGGCGGTGTCGGTATGTGTCTCGTTCATGCGGGTGTTATAGGCCAAGCGCGCGCGGCGATACAGCGCCACACAGCCGTTGATCGCTCATGCCGGGCAGTTGAAGGGACAAATGTGACCGAAAAAGGATGGGATGGCGGTCGCCCGGGGGCGTTGCCGGGCAACGCGCCCGGTCATGGATGGTCATGCCCGGTGGTAGGGGTGTCCGGTCTGGATCGTCCAGGCGCGGTAGAGCTGTTCCATCAGCATCACCCGTGCCATGAGGTGGGGCCAGGTCTGGCGGCCGAAGGCGATATGGGCGCGGGCGTCCTTCAGCAGGTCGGGTGCGAGCCCGTTGGCGCCGCCGATCACGATGGCGAGGCCGTTGGGCGAGCGCTGCACCCAGGTCTCGAGCGCCCGGGCGAAGCTTGGGCTGTCCAGGTTGTTGCCCCGCTCGTCCAGGGCAATGAGAAAAGCGTCGGACGGCAGGACGGCGCGCAGCAGCTCCGCCTCGTGATCCTTCAACTGGTCGCCGGTCAGCGGTTTCCGCGCCTCGACTTCCTTGATATCGACCCGCCACGGAATACGGGTGAGATAGTCGGCGCAGAGCTGGTTCAGCGGGCCGCGTTTGAGCCGTCCGACGGCGGCGATGGTCAGCCGCATGGCGCCTCGCGATCGAAAATACCCATGTCCCGCCGACGACGGTCGGCAGGCAAACACCTTGTCCCGCCGGTCGCTGCCGGCGGGCGGTCAAACAGCCCGGTTCTGCCCTTCGCGTCAAGGCCGACGCACGGCGCCGGCCCGCCGTGTCAGGCGATAAGTTCCGCCGGCGCCCGCTCGAAGGCCGAGGGCATGTCTTCGCCCCACAGCTTTTCGAGATTGTAGAAGGCGCGCACCTCCGGCTTGAACAGGTGGACCACCACGTCGCTGGCATCGAGCAGCACCCAGTCGCGGCGTTCCATGCCTTCGGCCGGAACGCTCGGGTGCCCGATCGCCTTCAGTTTTTCGATAAGGTGGTCCGCCAAGGCGCCGACATGGCGGTCTGAGCGACCGCTGACGATGACGAGATAGTCGGCGAATGTGTCCTTGCCGGTGAGATCGATGACGACGATGTCCTCGCCCTTGTCGTCCTCGAGGGATGCCTGCACCACGTGCAACGTTTCCTCCGCGGTCGGCATCTGCAGGATGCGTTCGGGTATGTCTGGCCTCCTTTGCTCCAAACGCGCTTACGTTCCGGGCGGGTCGTTTCGCTGGCCTGGGCCGTCACTCACGGCGCCCCGGCCCGCCCGTATCGCGCTTGCCGACGCCGTGTTCAGCCGCATGTGCAGAAACACCCATCTCGGCGGGGCCGAGCCGGCCAGCCGTCGCGCGTGACGCTCCGGCAACCGGTGCCGGGAAAACCGCCCGGCGGCAACACTGGCAAGCGCTCTGATAGAATAGGTGGGGCGGGCGAAAACCGCAACGGGAACAGTGTTAAAGATTTCTGTCCAATCCTTCCAGGCGGATATTTGGCGCAGATTGTCTGCGCCCATCAGCCAGACGAAGGAATTGCGTGGGAATATTTGGCACAATTTGGCCAATGTTTCGGCCGTGTAAGTCGTTCCCAAGGATGTCTCGATATCTGTGACACGCATCGCCGGATGGCCGGCCAGCGCAGTCGCGGAGGCGAATCGGTCGGAAAGCGGCGCCATCTCGTCCGCGCTCTTCAATGGGTTCTGCGGCGAGACCAGCCACCAGACCTCGTCTAGGCCCAGACGCCTGAGCGCCTCCTCGCACAGCTGCCGATGCCCGTCATGCGCCGGATTGAAGGAGCCGCCCAGAAGCCCGACCCTGTTCCGGGCCGTATCGGACGGTGCGCGCGGAAACCAGCGGGTCAAGAAGGCCCCCTTTCTCTCCCTCTCATGAGGGGAGGGGCGGATCTTCCGCCCGCGCTCAAAGTCCGCGCGTCTGCCGACGGCCGCCGCACTCCGGCCCTATGCCGGCCGGGTCTGGCCGGTGCCGCGGACGACATACTTGAAGCTCGTAAGCTGTTCCGCGCCGACCGGGCCGCGGGCGTGCAGCTTGCCGGTCGAGATGCCGATCTCCGCCCCCATGCCGAATTCGCCGCCGTCGGCGAACTGGGTCGACGCGTTCCACAAGACGATGGCGCTGTCGACCTTGCCGAGGAACTCCTCGGCCGTCGGCGCGTCGTCGGTGACGATACAGTCGGTATGGTGGGAGCCGAAGCGCTCGATATGGTCGATGGCGCCCGAGACCCCGTCGACCAGCTTCACGGAGATGATCGGCTCCAGATATTCCGTGACCCAGTCCTCCTCGGACGCGGGCACGACCCGGGGGTCGACCGCGCGGGTCGCCTCGTCGCCCCGCACCTCGCACCCGGCGGCGAGCAGGTCTTCGACGATGGGGGCCAGGTGGCTGTTGTGGGCGCGCTTGTCCACCAGAAGGGATTCCGCCGCGCCGCAGATGCCGACCCGCCGCATCTTCGCGTTCAGGGCGATCTCCCGCGCCATCGCGAGGTCGGCGTCGCCATCGACATAGACGTGGCAGAGGCCTTCGAGATGGGCGAAGACCGGGATCCGGCTCTCCCGCTGAACCCGCTCGATCAACGACTTGCCGCCGCGCGGGACGATGACGTCGACATATTCGACCATCGTGAGGAGGGCGCCGACGGCAGCCCGATCGGTGGTGGGAACGAGTTGGACGGCGTCTTCCGGCAGCCCGGCCTCGGCGAGGCCAGCACGCAGGCAGTCGCCGATGGCGGCGGAGGTGTGGAAGCTTTCCGACCCGCCGCGCAGGATTGCGGCGTTGCCCGACTTCAGGCAGAGGCCGCCGGCATCCGCCGTCACGTTGGGGCGGGATTCGTAGATGATGCCGATCACGCCAAGCGGCGTCCGCACCCGGGAGATGTGCAGGCCGTTCGGCCGCGTCCAGTCGGCGATGACCGAGCCGACAGGGTCGGGCAGGGCGGCGACCTCCTCCAGCCCCTTGGCCATGCCCTCGACCCGGGCGGGGTTCAGGGTCAACCGGTCGACGAAGGCCGGGGTGAAGTCCTTCTCCGCCGCCCCGTCCAGATCGCGCCGATTGGCCTCCAGAAGCGCGTCGCATCTGTCGCGGAGCGCGCGGGCGGCCGCATGCAGCGCCGCATTCTTGGCCTCGGTCGGCGCGGTCGTCAGGGCGGCCGCGGCGGTGCGGGCGCGCTTGCCGATCCCCTGCATCATGCCGGCGATGTCGTCCTTTCCGGACGTCTGGGTAGCGATGGCGGACATGTTTCTTTCCTCGGTCGATCCAGCCGGAATTAAGGGATATCGGACCCGGCGGCAAGGTCGGCGGCCGCCCCGCCCAGGCCGCGGCCGTCGTCGGCGACCAGCACCAGGTCGTCGCGATGGATCAGGACATCCCGGCCGCGATAGCCCAGGATCCCTTCGATTTCGGCGCTCTTGTGGCCCTTGATGCGGGCGGTGTCTGTTGCGTCGTAGGCGGTCAGGCCCCGGGCGATTTCGCGGCCCGAGCGGTCACGGACGCTGATCGCGTCGCCCCGTGCGAAACTGCCGCCGACCGCGACGACCCCCGCCGGCAGGAGGCTGCGCCCGCCTGCCAATGCCTTCGCCGCACCGTCGTCGACCGTGACCGACCCGCCCGAGAGCAGGGCCGAGGCGATCCAGCGCTTGCGCGCCGTGCGCGGCCCCGCGGGCGGCAGGAACCAGGTGCACCGCGCCCCGTCCCGGATTGCGGCGAGCGGGTTCATGCGCCGTCCGTCGGCGATGACCATGCGGCAGCCCGCGCCATAGGCGACCTTGGCCGCGGCGACCTTGGTGACCATCCCGCCGGAGCTGTCGCCGGGCATCGGTGCTTCCGCCATGGCCTCGATCTCCGGCGTGATCGCCCGAACTTCCTGCAGGTGCTTCGCGTCCTCGTTGCGCCTCGGGTTGGCGGTGTACAGCCCATCGATGTCCGACAGCAGCACCAGGGTGTCGGCGCTGACCATCTGGGCGACCCGGGCGGCAAGGCGGTCGTTGTCGCCGAAACGGATTTCCTCGGTCGCGACCGTGTCATTCTCGTTGATGACCGGAATGGCGCCGAGCTCGAGAAGGGCGGTGAGGGTCGCCCGGCCATTCAGGTGGCGGCGACGTTCCTCCGTGTCCGCGAGGGTCAGTAGGATCTGGGCGACGGTGATGCCGTGCCGGGCGAGGCTGCTCTGATAGGCATGGGCGAGGCGGATCTGCCCGGTGGCGGCGGCGGCCTGTTTCTCCTCCAGCCGGGGGTTGCGGCCCCGGAGGCCGAGGAGGCGCTTGCCGGCCGCGATGGCGCCGGAGGAGACCAGGATGACCTCCTGCCCCCGCGTCCGGCACGCGGCGACGTCGTCGATCAGCGCGTCCAGCCAGGCGCGCCGGATCTCGCCCGACGCGTCGTCGACCAGCAGCGCGGAGCCGATCTTGACGACCATCCGCCTGGCCTTGTTAAGGGAGGCGGCGCTCATCCGGCGGGCTCCCAGCCGGCCGTCTCGTCCGCCTCGCCGGTCGCCTCTTCTTCCGCCGCCTTCGCCGCGTCGATGACCGTGCGCAGCGCGTGCAGGACGGCATCGCGGCCTTCGCCGGACACGCCGGACAGAAGATAGACCTTGCCGCCCGATGCCTTCTCGAGCTGCCGCGCGGCGGCGCGGCGCGCGTCGTCGTCCAGAGCGTCGACCTTGTTCAGGGCCAGGATCTCCGGCTTCTCGGCCAGGGCGGGGTCGTAGGCGGCGAGTTCCTCCCGGATCGTCCGGTAGGCGCCCGCGATATCTTCCTGGGTGCCGTCGACCAGATGCAGCAGGACGCGGCAGCGCTCGACATGGCCGAGGAAACGATCTCCGATTCCGCGGCCCTCGTGCGCCCCTTCGATCAGGCCCGGAATGTCGGCGAGAATGAATTCGCCCTCGCCGGCGGCGACGACGCCGAGGTTGGGGTGCAGGGTCGTGAAGGGATAGTCCGCGATCTTCGGGCGGGCGCGCGAAACGGCGGCGAGAAAGGTCGACTTGCCGGCGTTGGGCAGTCCCACGAGCCCGCCGTCCGCGATCAGCTTCAGGCGCAGCCAGACCCAGCATTCCTCGCCGGGCCAGCCTTCCTCGAACCGGCGCGGGGCGCGGTTGGTGGAGGTCTTGAAGGCGGCGTTGCCCCGGCCGCCATCACCGCCCTTGCACAGGCGCACCCGCTCTCCGACCTGGGTCAGGTCGGCGATCAGGGTTTCCTTGTCTTCGTCGAAGATCTGCGTCCCCGCGGGAACCTTCAGGACGACATCCTTGCCGCCGGCGCCGGTGCGGTCCTTGCCCATCCCGTGATGGCCCCGTTCCGCCTTGAAATGCTGGTGGTAGCGATAGTCGATCAGGGTGTTGAGCGCGGGCACGACCTCCGCCCACACATCGCCGCCCTTGCCGCCGTCGCCGCCGTCGGGCCCGCCGAACTCGATGAACTTCTCGC
>CAYGKX010000103.1:0-1962 GCA_964350225.1 uncultured Rhodospirillaceae bacterium
TGTTCCGCATGCTTTCAGAAAGGCGTCGAAGATGCGCCGGTCGCCGTCGCTGATGATGAATTCCGGGTGCCACTGCACGCCCAGGCAGAAGCGATAGCGCGGCGCCTCGATGCCCTCGATCACCCCGTCCGGCGCGCGGGCGTTGACGACGACGCCCTCCGGCTCGTCGGCGGCCGCCTGGTGATGGGCGCTGTTGACCGGCAGTTCGCCGGTCCCGACGATCCGGTGCAGCAGGGTGCCGGGCTTGACCGTCACGGTATGACCCGCTTCGTCGCGCGGGTTCGGTTGTTCATGGGCCAACGGGGCGTCGATCGCGTCGGGGATGTGCTGGATCAGCCGCCCGCCTAGGACGACATGCAGCAGCTGCTGTCCGCCGCAGATGCCCAGCACCGGCATGTCGCGGTCGAGCGCGCCGCGCGCGACGGCGAACTCGAAGCTCGTCCGGCGGTCCTTGGTCTTTACCGTCGCATGCCGTTCCCCGCCGCCATAAAGGGCGGGGTCCACGTCGAAGGCGCCGCCGGTCACGATCAGCCCGTCGATTCGGTCCAGATAGGCCTCCGCCCGCTCCGGCTCGTGCGGCAGGGCGACCGGCAGGCCGCCCGCCGCCGTCACCGCGCTGCAATAGTTCTCCCGCACCGCATACCAAGGGAATTTGGAATAGCCCCCGGCCTCTTCGGCGTCGAGGGTAATGCCGACGATCGGCATCGCCATGTCGTTGATCCTTGTTGAGCGGACGTCCGCCATGCCGCCGCGGCGGCTCCTAGGGGGGCGTCTCGCGGAAAACAATGAAGGCTCAAGGCCTTGAAACACTTCTCAGCCGGGTGCATTTGCATCTTATTATGATACGACCGTGGCGCGTGTGCCGCGGTTCTTCAGGGAAAAAAAGATGGCCAACCCGAACAAGCCTAAAATCGAGGGTCTTGACGACCTCGACAACTGCACCTGCCAGAATTTGCGGCAGGCGACCCGCGTGGTGACCCAGTTCTACGAAACCGCGCTCGACCCGACCGGGTTGAAGATTACACAGCTGCCGGTCCTTGCCGCGGCCGCCACCCACGGCCCGGTCCTCATGTCGCACCTCGCCGACGTGCTCGTAATGGACCGGACGACCCTGACCCGCAATCTCCAGCCGCTGCTGCGCGCCGGGCTCGTCGCCATCGACAAGGGCGACGACAAGCGGGCCCGGCTGGTAACCGCGACCGACAAGGGCGTCAAGGTCCTCAAGGAGGCGCTGCCCATCTGGCGCAGCGTGCAGGCGGAGATGGTCGACGCGCTCGGCCGCTTCCAGTGGGGCGTCCTGATGGACAACCTGCGGGCGACGGTCGCCGCGGCGCGGGATCGCGGCGCCGAATAGACGCGTCACCGCCTCGATCGGGCATGGCCCATGGTCGAAGCGGGGCCGGAGCGACCGCCGGGCAGCGATACGGGAATATGCAAACGTCCTCCTTCATGGAACAGGCGCTTGAAGAGGCACGTGCCGCCGCCGCGCGCGGCGAAGTGCCGGTCGGCGCCGTGCTGGTCGCCGGCGGGACGGTCCTCGCCCGGGCTGGCAACGAGACCGAGGCGCGGCGCGATCCGACGGCCCATGCCGAGATGCTCGTCATCCGCGCGGCGGCCGAGGCGCGCGGTGACGCCCGCCTGCCCGACTGCGACCTCTCTGTCCACCTGGAGCCCCGCGCCATGTGCGCGGCGGCGACCTCCTTTGCCCGCCTGCGCCGGGTCTATTACGGCGCGCCCGACCCCAAGGGCGGCGCCGTCGACCACGGCCCCCGCTTCTTCGCCCAGCCGACCTGCCACCACAGCCCGGAGGTCTATGGCGGGATCGCGGAGCGCGAGGCGGGGGATCTGTTGAAGGATTTCTTCCGCGCCCGCCGCGACTAGGCGTAGGGCAGCAGCACCGTCGAGCCTGTTGTCCGCCGCTCCTCGATGGCGCGGTGGGCCTCGGCGACCTCGCTGAGCGGC
>CAYGKX010000103.1:1972-10590 GCA_964350225.1 uncultured Rhodospirillaceae bacterium
GGAGCCGACGACATCGACTAGGTCGGCGGCCGACGCTTCCAGGTCGGCGCGTTTCGCCATGTAGTGCATGATCGCCGGGCGGGTGAGGAACAGCGACCCCTTCGTGCCCAGTTCGATGACGTCGACCGGGTCGGGCGCGCCGGAGGCGTGGCCGTAGCTGGCGAGCACGCCCATAGGCCGCAAGCAGTCCATCGACTGGCGGAAGGTCGTCTTCCCGATGGATTCGTAGACGACCGGCACGCCTTCGCCGTCTGTCACTTCCTTCACCTTCGCGACGAAGTCGTCGCGCGTGTAGATCACCGGGTGGTCGCAGCCCTGCGCGCGGGCGATCTCGGCCTTCTCGTCGGTCGAGACGGTGCCAATGATCGTTGCCCCAAGATGCTTCAGCCACTGGCAGAGGATCAGGCCCATGCCGCCTGCGGCCGCGTGCACCAGCACGACGTCGCCGGGCTCGACCCGATAGGTCCGGCGCAGGAGATATTGCGCGGTCAGCCCTTTCAGCATCATGGCGGCGGCCTGCTCGTCGCCGATCCCGTCGGGAAGTTTCACCACCCGGTCGGCCGGCATCGTCCGGGTCTGGGCATAGGCGCCGTGGGGCGGGCTCGCATAGGCGACCCGGTCGCCGGGCGCCAGATCCTCCACCTCGTCGCCGATGGCCTCCACGGTTCCCGCGCCTTCCAGACCGAGCACGCAGGGCAGCGGCGGAACGGGCCAGGGGTGCGGCATGCCGCGCCGGTGATAGGTATCGACATAGTTCACGCCGACCGCGCCGTGGCGGATGACGATCTCGCCCGGCGCCGGTTCGCCGACCGGCCACTCTTCCCACCGGAACACCTCCGGCGCGCCCTTCTCGTGGATCACCGCCGCCATGTTCGCCATGCCCGTCCCTCCCTTGGCCTTGTTTTCAGGGATGGTCGGATGGCAGTGACGGGCTGTCAACGCGCCGCGCGCGACACTGCGCCTTCCCTCCAGCCTCCCGCTCACGAGGGGAGGGTATGTGGCCGCTTGACCGTCCTCCATCCCCCGCCCATGCTCGTCTCATGTCGGATGCGGAAACCATTGTCGTCGGCGGGCGGCCGGTCGGGCTGGCTGCGCTGGAGCGCGCCTATCGCGGGCCGGTGCGGGTGCGGCTCACGGGCGACGCCCGGGCGGCGCTGGCCGCCGCGGCGGCCGTGGTCGACCGGATCGCCGCGGCGGACGAGCCGGTTTATGGCGTCAATACCGGTTTCGGCAAGCTGGCCCAGACCCAGATCGCACCGAACGACCTGACGCGGCTTCAGGTCAATCTCATCCGCTCCCACGCCGCGGGGACGGGGGAGCCGCTGCCCGACCCGGTCGTGCGGCTTATCCTCCTGCTCAAGCTCATGTCCCTCGCGCGCGGCCATTCCGGTGTCCGGGTGGCGGTGGCGGAGATGCTGGCCGACCTCCTGGCGGCGGAGGTTTATCCGGTCGTCCCGGGGCAAGGATCGGTCGGGGCGTCGGGCGACCTGGCGCCGCTCGCGCATCTCGCGCTGGTCCTGATCGGCGAGGGGCAGGCCCGGGTCGCGGGCGAAACCCTGCCCGGCGCCGAGGCCCTGTCCCGCGCCGGCCTGGCCCCGCTGACGCCGGCGGCGAAGGAAGGCCTCGCGCTGCTCAACGGCACGCAGGTCTCCACCGCCCTCGCGCTCGCCGGCCTGTTCGAGGCCCGGCGCAACCTGGGCGCGGCGCTGGTCGCGGGCGGGCTCTCGACGGATGCGGCGCTCGGTAGCGACAAGCCCTTCGACCCGCGCATCCACGCCGTACGCGGCCAACCGGGCCAGATCGCCATCGCCGCCCGCTTCCGCGACCTGATCGCGGGCAGCGAGATCCGCACCTCGCATCTGGACTGCGAGAAGGTGCAGGATCCCTATTCCCTGCGCTGCCAGCCCCAGGTGATGGGGGCCGTGCTCGACCTCATGCGGGACACGACGGTGCGTCTCTGTATCGAGGCGAACGCGGCGACCGACAACCCGCTGGTCTTTCCTGGCGGTGAGCCGGGCGCGGGGGACGTCATCTCCGGCGGGAACTTCCCCGCCGAGCCGGTGGCCTTTGCAGCCGACATGCTGGCCCTCGCCGTCGCGGAGACGGGGGCGCTGTCGGAGCGGCGCATCGCCATGCTGACCGACGCCACGATCTCCGACCTGCCGCCCTTCCTCGTCGCCGATGCGGGCCTCAACTCCGGGTTCATGCTCGGCCATGTCACGGCGGCGGCGCTGGCCAGCGAGAACAAGCAGCGCGCCGTACCGGCGAGCACAGACAGCCTGCCGACCTCCGCCAACCAGGAAGACCATGTCAGCATGGCGACCCACGGCGCGCGGCGGCTGGGGCAGATGAACGAAAACACGCGGGGCATCCTGGCGATCGAACTGCTGGCCGCCGCCCAGGGCATCGACTTCCGCCGGCCGCTCAAGTCTGCGCCGACCCTGGAGCGCGTTCACGCGGCGCTTCGGGCCAAGGTGCCGAATTGGGAGGAAGATCGGGTCTTCGCCGACGACCTCGCGGCCGCCCGCGCCCTGATCGACGGCGCCCTCTGCGACTTCGCGGCGGAGGGGCTGCTCGACTTCGACTGAGGTTCAGGCGGCGTCGGGCAGCCGGACAAGGGACGGGGAGACGGCGCGCACCGCGGCCCGGAAGGCGGAAATGCCGGCGGAAGAGGCCTCCGCATCCCAGGCCAGGGTGACCCCGATCGAGGGCGCAGGCCCCAGCGGCACGCAACGCACGGCGCCGCGCCACGCCGTGTGGACGCAGGCGGGCACCAGGGCGATGCCATGGCCGGCCGCGACGAGGGTGAGGAGCGCGGGCAGCTGTTCCACCTCCCGCAGGATGTGCGGGCTGAACCCGGCGGCCTGGCAGAGCGCAATGACCTGATCGTAGAAGCCGGTCGCAGGCGCCCGGGGGAGGGACATCATCGGCTCGTCGGTCAGCGCCTCGAGCTTGAGGCTCCTGGCCGAGGCCAGCGGATGCTCCGGCGGCAGGGCGACGAGCCAGGCCTCCCGCCAGGCCGTCTCCGTTGCGATCCGCCGCCGGCCGCGCGGGAAGGGCTCGGCGCGCGGCGTCACGTCGACCAGCCCGACATCGAGCCGTCCGTCGGCGATCGCGACGATCTGGGCCTCCGACGCCATCTGGCGGATATCGATCTCTAGCCCGGGGGCGGTTTCGCGCAGCCGGCGGAGCGGCGCGATCAGCATGTCCAGCATCGCCGCGCTCATGACGCCGACCGAAAGGGTTCCGGCCGCGCCCTTGCCGACCCGCCGAACGTCCTCGACGGCCGCCTGGCTCGCTGCGATCAGGGCCTCTGCGCGCACGAACAGGGCGGCGCCGGCCGGGGTCAGGGCGACACGGCGGCTCGTCCGCTCAAAGAGCACGACGTCGAGCTCGCGCTCGAGATTGCGGATCGCCTGGCTCAGCGGCGGCTGGGCGATGCCCAGGCGCGCGGCGGCCCGGCCGAAATGCAGTTCCTCGGCCACCGCCAGGAAGTATCGCAGGTGACGCAGGTCCACACGCCCGCCCTTTCATATGAAATAGATATCAATTCCGCATTAAAAATATCCTAGACATCATGATTCGCCTGCGCAAGAGTTGTCGGGCGCCCCAATCGCCGCCGGTGCCCGAACCGATGCAGACTTCCTTCACCGCCGATCAGCTTGCCCGCCCGGAGATTTCCGAGGCCGCGGGCATCCTGAAGGACTGCGTCCATTACGGCTTCTGCACGGCGGTCTGCCCGACCTACGTCCTGACCCGGGACGAGAAGGAGGCGCCGCGCGGCCGGATCGATCTCATCCGCGAGATGCTGGAGAGCGACGCTCCCCCCGATCCCCAGACGGTCGGCCATATCGACAGCTGCCTGTCCTGCAACAGCTGCATGACCACCTGCGCCGCCAGGGTCGATTACCTGCATCTGGCGGACATCGCCCGCGCCCATATCGAGGCGCGCTTCCGCCGGCCGCTCGCCGACCGGCTCCTGCGCGGCATGATCGCCCGTACCCTGCCCGATCCGGGCCGTTTCCGCCGCGCCGCCCGAATGGCCAGGCTCGCGGCTCCGATGCGCGCGCTCATGCCCGGTCGCCTGCGCGTGCTGGTCGATATGGCACGGGAAGCGCCGCCTGCGGCGGAGCCTCCTGTCGACGCCCGGACCTATCCGGCCGAGGGCGTGCGTCAGGGCCGGGTGGCGCTCCTCGCCGGCTGTGTCCAGCAGGCGATGGCGCCGCGCCTGACCCGGGCGGCGATCCGTCTCCTGACGCGCCATGGCATCGAGGTCGTGGTGCCGGGCGGGGCGGACTGCTGCGGAGCGCTCACCCTGCATATGGGCAAGATGGATGCGGCCCGGGCCTCGGCAGGCGCGACGCTTGCCGCGCTCGACCGGGAAATCGCCGGTGACGGACTGGACGCGGTGCTCGTGACGGCGTCGGGCTGCGGGACGACCGTCAAGGAGTATGGCCACCTGTTCCAAAGCGACCCCGACCGGCGGGACGCGGCGGCGCGGGTGACAAAGATCGCCCGGGACATCAGCGAATATGCTGCCGGGCTCGAACTGGAATTCGGCGAGACCGCCATCCCCTTGCGCGTCGCCTATCACGACGCCTGTTCGCTCCAGCATGCCCAGAAGGTGACCGAACCCCCGCGCCAGCTCCTGCGGGACGCGGGCTTCGTCGTTCATGACGTGCCGGAACGGCACTTCTGCTGCGGGTCCGCCGGAACCTACAACCTGCTCCAGCCCGACATGGCCGGGCAGCTCGGCCGCCGCAAGGCGGGGCATATCGAAAGCACGGGGGCGGACGCCTTCGCCGCCGGCAATCTGGGCTGCATGGTCCAGATCGGCCGCTACACGGCTCTCCCGGCGCTGCACACGATCGAACTGGTTGACTGGGCCACCGGCGGACCGCTGCCGGACGCACTGATGGGCGTGAAGCTTCCGGAACCGGTGACGCGCAAGGTGGAAGCGGCAACGCCGGATACGGCATCGGCGCCGTCCACATCTGCCCCGCCGCCGCCACCGGGTGGTCCAGCAATGTGGTAGACAGATTGGTATGTATAAAAAGGTGATGTCATGACCGGCACCGGAAATCTCGACGGCTTCCTCGAAGATCTGCGAAGCGCGCTCGGCGCGGAGAATGTGAACGTCGGCGATGACACCCTGACCCGCTATGGCGAGCATACGCTTCCTGCACCGGATCGGCGCCCCTCGGCGGTCGTCTATCCGTCATCGACGGAGGAAGTCGCGACGGTCGTGCAGGCGGCAAACCGGCATGGCGTGCCGATCTTCCCAACGTCGACCGGGAACAATATGGGCCTGGGCACCCGCGCGCCGGTCGAGGCCGGACAGGTTGTGGTCGACCTTGCCAAGCGGATGAACCGGATCATCGAGATCAACGAGACCCTCGGTTATGCCGCCGTGGAGCCGGGCGTGAGCTTCCAGACCATGGCCGATGAATTGCAGCGCCGGGGCGGGGCCTGGATGATTTCCACGACATCCGGCCCGCCCCAGGGCGGCATGCTCGGCAACGCCATGGACAAGGGGGCGGGCTACGGCCCCTATTTCGACCATTTCGGCTTCAGCTGCGGCATGGAGGTCGTGCTCGGCAACGGCGAGATCATCCGCACCGGCGACGGCCAGATCGAGGGCATCGCCTCGCCCAACTGGCATGTCTCGAAATACAGCTTCGGCCCGATCCTCGACGGCCTCTTCGCCCAGTCGAACTACGGCATCGTCACCCGGCTGGGCATCTGGCTGCTGCCGCGCCCGCCGGCGATCCGTTCCTTCCATTTCACCTGGCCGGACGACGACGACCTGGAGGAGATCGTCGAGCTCTGCCGGCCGCTCAAGATGTCGAACTTCGTGCCGACCCTCTTCCGCTGCGCCAACGACCTCTACCTGATCGGGACCGAGGAGACCTATCCGGACTACGAGGCGACCGGCGGCAAGGTCGCGCTGCCGGATGAGGCACGGAAGGAGATGCAGGCGCGCCACGGCCTCGGTGCCTGGACCATCTCCGGCGCCTTCTTCGGCCCGGCGATGGAGGCGATCCAGCCGCAGATCGACCGGGTGACGGCCCATTTCGGCGCGTCCGGCAAGGCCCGCTATATCGACCACCAGGATGCGCTCGGCATGCCGCCGCTCAAATGCGCGATCGACAGTTTCTCAGGTGTGCCGACCCAGCAGGAACTCGGCCTCCTGAAGTGGCGGCCGGGTGGCGGCAACGCCTGGTGCGTGCCGGGCACGCCGATGGATGGCAAGGTCGCGAACCATTTCCAGAAGGTCGCGCGCGACATCTACGGCAAGCACGGCCTCGACTACATGATCATGAACGTGCTGAGCGCGCGCTTCATGCGCGGCCTCCATGTCATCCCATTCAGCCGGGAGAACGAGGAGGAAAGCGCGCGGGCCAAGGCCTGCTACGAGGAACTGACAGACGCCTTCGCCGCCGCCGGAGTCCATGTCGGCCGCTCGCCGACTGATTTCTACGACTACCACATGGCCAAGGCGATGCCCGCCTTCAAAGACGCCTGCAATTCGATCAAGGGCGCGCTCGATCCGAACGGCGTGATCGCGCCGGGGAAATACGGGATCGGGTGAGGGAGGACGTGCGGCACGAACATGGACGCCCGCTCGGGGGCCGGGGTGGCGAATTGTCTATCCTAGGCTCCACGCCACCCCGGACCTGATCCGGGGTCCAGGCATCGCGGAACGCTTCCCGCCTTCGCCGGGTCGGGCTACCCTGTCCGCATGTCCGACAGCGCCGCCACCGTCGCCGACTTCTATGACCGCCATCCGATCAACCTGGCGGATATCCTTGCCAGGTTGCGAGAGCGCCACGGGTCCTTCGACGGGCTGGCGCCGGCGGACCTCTACGAATTCGACCAGGACCATTATGGCGGCCTGCCCGCAAACGACGCTCTGGCCGAGGCGGGCGCCATCGGCACGGGCAGCCGTGTCCTCGACATCTGCGCCGGGATGGGTGGTCCTGCACGCTACCTGGCGGACAGGTTCGATGCGCGGGTTGTCGGCCTCGACCTCACCGTCAGCCGGGTGGTGGGCGCGCGGTCGCTGACGGAGCTCGTCGGCCTTTCCGAGCGCTGCGCCTTCGTCGCCGGCGACGCCCAGCGGCTGCCCTTTGCCGACGGGTCCTTCGACACGGTGATGGGGCAGGAAGCCTGGCTGCATGTGCCCGACAAGGCCGCGCTGCTCGCCGACGCGCACCGGGTGCTGGCGCCGGGCGGCCGGATCGCTTTCACCGACTGGATCGCCGGCGAGGGCTACGACGCGGACGCGGCCGACCTGATGCGGGAGGGGATCACGGCGCAGGATGTTGCGACCGTCGCCCGTTATCGTGCGCTGCTGGCCGACGCCGGGTTCGGGGATGTTTCGGTCCACGACCTGTCCGCCGACTGGGTGCCGATCCTTCAATCCCGCCGCGACATGTACGACCGTCTGCGCACAGAGGCGCTGGAGCGCACCGGCGTCGACGAACATGCCGACTATTGCCGTTTCTACCATGCCTTCGTCGGGCTGGTGGAAAGCGGCGTTCTGGGCGGCGCACGGTTCTCGGCAAGGACATAGACCCACGTGTGTTGCCACCCCGGACTTGATCCGGGGACCCCTTCGGAGACCTGCTCGGCCTCTGCGATGGACCCCGGATCAAGTCCGGGGTGGCGAATATCGCTCTCCCATCAAACAGTCGTTGAACCCGTCACATCGCGCCGTCGATCCGATGGTTGCCGGGTGTTCCGTTTCCCCGGGGGTGTCAAGGACAGGGCCGGCTTGGCCGGTGGCCCGAAGGGCCATCCTTGACACCCCCGGGAACCGGAAAAGGAAGCTGCCATCGGATCGACGGCGAGGACCGTACGATTGAACAATTGCCACGGCGCGGGTTGCCAAACGGCGCGCCTCAATACAGCGTCCGGATAAACCCGTCGAAGAAGGCGTGCGCGCCGCGGCGAAGGTTCCAGACGGAATAGCCGCCCTCCTGCACGATCAGGGTGGGCAGGCCCAGCCGGCCGATCCGGGTGCCGATATCCCGCATGCCCCGGGTCGAGACGACGAAGGTGCCGGTCGGGTCGCCGCGCATGATGTCGAAGCCGAGCGACAGGACGAAGAAGCGGGGGGCGAAGCGGCGGACGCGGGCCAGGGCCTCGTCCAGGGTCGCCAGGTATTTCGTGTCGTCGGCGCCGGGCTGCAGCGGGTAGTTCCGGTTGAAGCCGGCACCCGCGCCCGCCCCCCGCTCGTCCTCGTAGCCCGCGAAATAGGGGTAGCAGCGGCGCGGGTTGCCGTGGATCGACAGGGTCAGGACGTCGGCCCGTTCCCAGAAGATGTCCTGCGTCCCGTTGCCGTGATGGTGGTCGATATCGAGCACCGCGACCGTGCCCAGCCGCGACAGCCGGTGGGCGGCGACGGCGGCGTTGTTGAAGTAGCAGAAGCCGCCATAGACCCGGCGTTCCGCATGATGCCCCGGCGGGCGGACAAGGGCATAGGCCGCCCGTTCGCCCTCCGCCACGAGGTCGGCCGCCGTCAGGGTTGCGTCGACCGCCGCCTTGGCGGCGCGGAAGGCGTTCTTCGTCAGCGGCGTGAAGGTGTCGAGGCAATAGTAACCGGCGCGCATCTC
>CAYGKX010000103.1:10600-11062 GCA_964350225.1 uncultured Rhodospirillaceae bacterium
CGGGATGCGGTCCGGGTGGCGCACCGGAAAGACCTCGGGATACAGCATCTGCCGCTCGCCCAGCCGGTCCTCCGCCTCCTCGATATAGGCAACGAGGCTCGGGTGGTGGACGGCGCGGACATGGTCCAGCGAGTGGCGGCGGACCGGCCGCTCCTCGACAGGCAGCCCGTCCAGCCCGCGCAGGACGGACCGCATGCGCACCGGCCGCTCGACATAGCCCTTCGCGCTCAGATGATGGATCTCGTGCCGTTCCGCGACGACCAGCTTCAGCGGGCGGCGCCAGCGATGGTGTGGCCTGCCCGCGTCCGGAAGCGGGGCCTCCGGCACGGGCGCGGGGGCCGGGTAGCGCGGCGGGCGCAACGCCACAGGGTCGTCCCTGATCGAGGCGACGACCTCCTTCACCTGCGGGTCGTCGGAGCGGTGTCCGTATTTCCGGGTCAGGATCGCCGCGACTTCCTTCCG
>CAYGKX010000104.1:0-954 GCA_964350225.1 uncultured Rhodospirillaceae bacterium
GGCGAGATGGTGCAACGCGAGTTCAACTTCGCGATTGTCGACGAGGTCGACAGCATCCTGATCGACGAGGCGCGGACGCCGCTGATCATTTCCGGTCCGGCGGAAGACAGCTCGGACCTGTACACCCAGGTCGACGTCCTGATCCCCAAGCTGGTCGAGGGCGATTATGAGAAGGACGAGAAGCAGCGCACCGTCGCCCTGACCGACCAGGGCATGGAGCATATGGAGGAGATCCTCAAGGAAGCCGGCATGGTCCAGGAAGGCGAGAGCCTTTACGACCTGCAGCATGTCTCCCTGGTCCATCACGTGACCCAGGCGCTGCGCGCGCATATGCTCTTCGCACGCGACACGGACTACATCGTCAAGAACAACCAGGTGATCATCATCGACGAGTTCACCGGCCGCATGATGGAAGGCCGGCGATACTCCGAGGGACTGCATCAGGCGCTCGAGGCCAAGGAAAAGGTCGAGATCCAGATGGAGAACCAGACCCTGGCGACCATCACCTTCCAGAATTACTTCCGCATGTATCCCAAGCTGGCTGGCATGACCGGCACGGCGATGACCGAAGCCGCCGAGTTCGCCGACATCTACAAGCTGGAAGTCGTCGAGGTGCCGACCAACGAAGAGGTCGTCCGCATCGACGAGGATGACGAGGTCTTCCGGACGGGCGCGGAACGTGACGCGGCGGTCATCGACCTGATCGTGGAATGTCACGAACGTCAGCAGCCGATCCTGGTCGGCACGGTCTCGATCGAGAAGTCCGAAGAGCTCGCCGCCAAGCTGAAGGCCAGGAAGGTTCCGCACAATGTGCTGAATGCCCGGCATCATGAGCAGGAGGCGTATATCATCGCCCAGGCCGGCATGCCCGGCGCGGTGACGATCGCGACCAACATGGCCGGTCGCGGCACCGACATCAAACTCGGCGGCAACGTCGAGATGCGTGTCGAGCGG
>CAYGKX010000104.1:964-1309 GCA_964350225.1 uncultured Rhodospirillaceae bacterium
AGGTCGAAGCCTCCAAGGCCGAGGTCAAGAAGTCGGGCGGCCTGTTCGTGATCGGCACCGAACGGCACGAGAGCCGGCGCATCGACAACCAGTTGCGCGGCCGCTCCGGCCGGCAGGGCGACCCGGGCAACTCGCGCTTCTTCATCTCGCTTCAGGACGACCTGATGCGCATTTTCGGCTCCCAGCGGCTCGACGCCTGGCTGGGGCGGCTGGGCCTGAAGGAAGGCGAGGCCATCGTCCATCCCTGGATCAACAAGGCCCTTGAAAAGGCCCAGCGCAAGGTCGAGGAACGAAACTTCGAGATCCGCAAGAATCTGCTGAAGTTCGACGACGTGATGAACGACC
>CAYGKX010000104.1:1323-5426 GCA_964350225.1 uncultured Rhodospirillaceae bacterium
TCGGGAGATCATGCGGTCGGATGACGTTTCGGCGACGGTGACCCAGATGCGGGAGGAGGCCGTCGAGGACATGGTCCAACGCGCCATCCCGGAAGGCGCCTATCACGAGCAGTGGGACCTGGACGGGCTGCACACGCAGGTGCTCGGCACCTTCGGGCTCGACCTGCCGATCAAGGACTGGGCGGCGGAGGAAGGCATCGCCGACCAGGAAATCTATGAGCGCATCAAGGATGCGGTCGACAAGCGCATGGCGGAAAAGACGGCCAACTACGGGCCGGAGATCATGCGTATCGCCGAGAAGAGCATCCTCCTGCAGGTCCTGGACCAGCAGTGGAAGGAGCACCTTCTGCAGCTCGACCATATGCGCCAGTCGATCAACCTGCGCGCCTATGGCCAGAAGGATCCGCTCATCGAGTACAAGCGGGAGGCCTTCGCGCTGTTCGATGAGATGCTGTCTGGCCTGCGCGAACAGACCGTCGGCCTCCTCTCTCATATGGAAATCCAGCTGGACGACGAGCATCCGGACGCTCTCGCCATGCCGCATCAGCAGCAGGAAATGCATGCGATGCACATGGATCCGTCGATGGCGGCGACCGGAACCGACGGTTTCGGCTTTGGATATGGCGACGTTCCGGATTTCGGGCCCGGCGGCGGCGAAGAGGACGACGATCGCCCGGCGATCGCGCCGGTCCGCACCCGCCAGGCCTCGGCGAACCTGGACCCGAACGACCCGTCGACCTGGGGCAAGGTCCAGCGCAACGCCCCCTGCCCCTGCGGCTCCGGCAAGAAATACAAGCACTGCCACGGCCGCATGTAGGCGGCGCCGGGCCTCACATCTGCTTATCGACGATCTGGATTTCCCTCTCGCCACTCTCGAGGCGAGGGGCGATGGAAGGCTGGCAGCCTACGCGTCCGCCTTCGCGGGACCGACATACTGGTCGGGCCACATCTTTTCCACGACCTCCCGGTCGTCGGCGAAGGCGTAGCAGCTGTTGACCAGCGGCGACCGCCAGGTACCCGGCTTTCTCGGCGGTACCTTCTCGCCGCGGGCCTCCTTGACGCGCGTCTTGGCGACATGGGTCTGGTAGGCGACCGTCCCCATCTGGGCAAGCAGCTCGAAAATATGGGTGCAGCCGTGACGGGTGCCGATCGCTTCCCGCGCCTTGCGGGTCCAGCCGGGGCCGATGCGGATGCCGGCGAGCGCCTGAAAGTTGGGGGCGGCGTTCGCGCAGATGGGGAAAGGCCCGTTGTCCGTCACCGCCTCCGCCGATTTGATCAGCATGTCATCATCGATGGTGAGGCGCACCCACATCTGATGGACCGGCGTGCCGGAGGTCACGGTGCCACGCCAGTCGCTCTCGAAGTCGTAGGCCTTCGTGTCGGTGATGTGGCCCTCGATGTCCCACAAGCCGTCTTCACGGGCGTAGCCCTTGCAATGAATGTCGCGGTTATGCAGGTGCTCCCGGGGCGCGGGGGGTGACAACGGCATGGGCCGATACTCCTGTAGCGGGCGACCGGGGGGACGCCGTTTGTGCAGCGCACCTAAAACGTCAGGCGCCTGGGGTCAAGCGCGCTTGGCGCTTACCTACTTTGCGTCGGTGCTCCCGTCGGACGCATCCGACGCCTCTTTCTTCAGCCGCGCGCCCTCCAGCGGGCGGACCCGGATCGACGTGATGCGGTTGTTCTTCCGGCGCAGGATCTCGAAGCGGAAGCCATAGAAGGCGAAGACCTGCTTGACCTCCGGTATCCGCTGCGCCTCGTACATGACGAGGCCGGCGACGGTCGACGCCTCCTGGTCCGGCAGGTCCCAGCCGAGTTCGCGGTTCAGGTCGCGGATGGTCACGTCGCCGTCGACGACGAAGGCGCCGTCGCCGGTCGGCCGGATACCCGCGATCATCTGGTCGTGCTCGTCCGAGATGTCGCCGACGATCTCCTCCAGAATGTCCTCCAGGGTTACGACCCCCTGCAGGTCGCCATATTCGTCGACCACGATGGCAAAATGCTCGCGCCGGCGCCGGAACTCGCGAAGCTGGTCGATGAGCGATGTCGATTCCGGGATGAACCAGGGGGTCGAGGCCACCTTCTTGATGTCGAGCTTCTCGATATTGCCCTTGGTCCGGTGAACGGCGCGCAGGAGGTCCTTGGCGTGGATCACCCCGACGATATTGTCCGGATTGCCCTCGAACACCGGAAGGCGCGTGTGCGGGCTCGCCAGCACCTGCCGGACCACGACCTGCGGCGATTTCTGGGCATCCACCATCACAAGGGCGGAGCGGTGGGTCATGATCTCCTCGACCTCCAGGTCGGCGAGGTCAAGGACACTGCGCAGCATCTCCCGTTCGTCGGCGACCTCCGGCTCCGGGCCCTGGTGCAGGCTGATGACGCCCCGCAGCTCCTCCTCGACGTCGCCGACGGCATCTGCATCGGCGCGCACACCGAACAGGCGGAGCGTCGCGGTGACGATCACCTGGACGGCATGGGACACGGGCGAGAAGATAACGACCAGGTAGCGGATGATCGGCGCGACCGCGAGCGCCATCCGGTCGGAGTAGTTGAAGGCGTAGGTCTTGGGCAGCACCTCCGCGAAGACCAGCACCAGAACCGTCATGACGATCGTCGCGTAGATGACGCCGTTGGCCGCGAAGAGCTGGAGGAAGAGGCTGGTGGCCAACGCCGAGGCGAGGATGTTCACAAGGTTGTTGCCGAGGAGGAGCGTCCCGATCAGCCGCTCCTTGTCGTTGCGCAGCTTCACGACGGTGGCGGCGCCCGCGTTGCCCTGCCGTTCAAGCTCCAGCATCCTCGGCAGGGACGCGGCGGTCATGGCGGTTTCCGAACCGGAAAAGAAGGCCGACAGCAGCAGCAGCAGCAGGATCGGCAGGATATCCAGCATCAGTTCCATCTGGCTCTCGGGAATTGTGCTTTCATGTGTTTCGGGAAGGGCGCGGCGGCGTGTCAGGCGGCGGCTAGCGTCTCCGTCACGCGGTCGAGATCGACCGCCGGCTCGACGAAGGCGCGGCCGATACCGCGGACGAGGATAAAGGTCGGCCGGCCGGCCGAGACCTTCTTGTCGGACATCATATGGGCCACGAAAGCGTCGGCCTGAACCTCGGAGAGGCCCGGCAGGTCGGCCGGCGCCGTGGGCAGTCCGTGCCGTGCCAGATGGGCACGAACCCTTTCGGCGTCCCCTGGCGGGCACAGGCCGAGGGCGGCGGACAGGCGGAATGCCAGAACCATGCCGACGGCCACGGCCTCGCCATGCAGGACGCGGCCGTCATAACCGCTTTCCGCTTCCAGCGCATGGCCGAAGGTATGGCCGAGATTGAGCAGGGCGCGGGCGCCGCTTTCGCGCTCGTCCTGGGCCACGATGGCCGCCTTGGCCTCGCAACTGATCCGAATCGCGTGGCATCGCGCCTCCGGGTCGCCGTCGAGGACCGCCCGGCCGTTCGCCTCCAGCCATTCGAAGAAGGCGGCGTCGCCGAGCAGACCATATTTGACGACCTCCGCGTATCCGGCGCGCAGTTCGCGCGGCGCGAGGCTGTCGAGGCTGCCGGTGTCCGCCAGGACCAGCCGCGGTTGATAGAATGCCCCAAGGAGGTTCTTGCCGTAGGCCGAATTGATGCCGGTCTTGCCGCCGACGGAGCTGTCGACCTGCGCGAGGAGGGTCGTCGGGACCTGGACAAATCCGACGCCGCGCAGGAGGCTGGCCGCGGCAAACCCCGCGAGGTCGCCGACCACGCCGCCGCCGAGGGCCACAACCGTGTCGCGCCGTTCGATCCGTGCGGCGAGGCAGGCGTCGGCCACCCGGCCGAAGGTGGCAAGGTCCTTGCTACTCTCCCCCGGCGGCACGACGACCGTCTCGTGCCGGATACCGGCACGGTCGAGCGCGGCCTGGAAGGGCTCGAGATACCGGCCGGCGACCGTCTCGTCGCTGACGATGAAGGCCCGGCCGCCCTTGAGGATCGCCGGCAGATGTCGGTCGGCCCCGGCGATGAGACCGGGCCCGATGACGATCGGATAGGCACGCTCGCCGAGCGCAACCGTCAGGCTCACGCTTTCCCCGCCCCCCTTCATCGGCCGGCCTCCGCCGCTGGGTCACGGCGCGC
>CAYGKX010000104.1:5436-10921 GCA_964350225.1 uncultured Rhodospirillaceae bacterium
GACCTTGTCGACGGTACGGGAAATCGGCCCGGCCTCGCTCTCCACGACGATGTCTGCCTCGGCATAGACGGGGCCGCGTTCGGCCAGCAACCGTTCAAGCACCGCACGCGGTTCGTCCTGTTTGAGAAGGGGGCGTCCCTGCCGGCGCATGACCCGCTCGAACAGCGTGTCGATGTCGGCCGACAGCCAGACGGAAATGCCGCTTTCCTTCACCCGGGCGCGCGTCTCCCTGTCCATGAAGGCGCCGCCGCCGGTCGCCAGAACCTGGGGCGGACCGTCGAGCAGCCGGGCCATGACCCGGCGCTCCCCTTCCCGAAAGGCAGCCTCGCCGAAACGTTCGAAGATGTCTTCGATGGAACAGCCGGCGGCTTCCTCGATCTCGTTATCCGCGTCGACGAAGGGCATGCTCAGGCGCTCCGCCAGCCGGCGCCCGACCGCGCTCTTGCCCGCGCCCATCAGCCCGACCATGACGATGGAACGCGCGAGGGCCGGCCGGGCGTCCCGCTCCCCGGACGCATCGCCGGCCGCTTCATCGGAACTCTCGTCGTTCCGGGCGGTCGACGGTATGGCAGTGGAGGCTGGTTCGGACATCCTACGTATTAAGTCTGCGCGGCCCTGCCGCAATATTGCCACCTTCCTGGCGCTTCCCATCGGGCGACGTCGAGTGTGCCCGGCGCCGGGATGGTGCATGCTCAGGGCCGCGACGTTAGCGCGGCAGCGATCTGACCGCGGAACAGTTAACCCGTTTCGCTCGTAGCCATAACATGCGGCATTTACGCCATTTTGCAATCTCGCGCAGCCCCCGTTATCGCCGGTGCCTCGCCGGCACGGTGTGCGCAGTCCTTCTGACCGCCTCCTCCTTGGCCGGCCAGGGGGCGTTCGGCACTCCCGCTTGGGCGGCCGACGACCCCGCGTCCCGGCCTACGCGGCTGTCACCCAGGACTACGGATCCGGACGCTCCCAGGCGTCCGTCGATCCGCGTCGAGAAACTGGACGATCCCGGCACCGATGCCGTCGGCCTGCTGTCGCGATCGAACGGCGGCTTCGGCGCCGATATGTGGCGTGGGTCCGACCGGCAGGAGATTACCGCCTATCTCGGGACGATGCCCGTGACCGCGGCCCTGCCTGAGCGCGCCTCCCTGATCCGGCGCCTGCTCCTCACCACGGCGGTGCCACCGGCCGGCGAGGGCACGCTTTCGGACCTCGTCAGCATCCGGCTCGATCGCCTCTATGCCATGGGCCGTCTGGGCGACCTCGCGGGGCTCGCGCGGCTGGCCCGAAACGACAAGCCGAACTCTATCCGGATCGAGGCGGAGGTCGCGGGCCTCTTGCTCGATCGCCGGACTGAAGAGGCATGCGCCCTTGTCCAGCGGTATATCGCCGTGAAGCCGGGTCGGTTCCTCAACCGCGCCCTTCTCGTCTGCACCCGGCTCACCGGCAAGGCGGAGGATGTCGAGCGCCTGGTCGCGATCCTGCGGGAAGACGATGCCAAGTTCGATCCCGCGCTGGTCGCCCTCGCCGGCGACGCCCCCGACAAGGTCGACGGCGAGACCCTGGGCAAGATCGATCCCCTGAAACTGGCCCTTGCCATCGGTGTCAAGGCGCCGATACCCGTCGGGTGGGCGAAGACCGACGCTCCGGCCCTGATGCGGGCCATCGCGCTGTTCGCGGAGGTGCCGGTCGAGGCCCGGCTCAGAGCGGCGGAGAATGCCTTCGCCGCGGGCGCCATCGGCGAGAAGTCGATGGGCGACATTTATCTGGCCGCCACCGGGAAGTCCGCCGAAGACCCGGGCGCGATCGACTTCCGGGACTACGGACCGATGGCCCGGGCCCGCTACTACTCCGCCGCCGCAGCCGCCGGCGGCGCACGGCGGGTCGACATACTGGGCCGCTGGTGGGTCATGGCCCGGGGCGCCGGCGACTTCGCGTTGAGCGCACGGCTCTCCGCGCCCCTGCTCGACGGCATTTCGCCGACAAAGGCGATGAAGGACCAGGCACCGCTCGCCGCGCGTGTGCTCTTCTTCGCCGGACGGGCCGACGACGCGATGGCATGGTACCGTGTGATCGCGAAGGCGCCGTTCAAGGATATCGAACAGGAAGACGATCTGGCGCTGATTGCCTGGATCGCCGGCGCGAACGACCACGGCTGGACGACGGCGCGCTTGCGACGCTGGATCGTGCGCCGGACCGAGGGACCGGGTGGCCGCGCCCTTGCCGGGGCCGTCTTCGCCGTCGCCGATGCCCTTGGCCTGCCCGCCGACAGCCGGGCGCTCTGGCTGCCCGCGGTCGATGCGAACGCCCGGTTGAGTGCCGCAGGGACCCGTTGGTACGCGATCCAGCGCGCCGCGGAAAATCGCGAACTGGGCGAAGCGCTCGTGAGGCTGCAGGTAACATTGGGCGAGGTGCCGCTGGTCAAGGCGGCGCCCAACGACCTGCGCCAGACGGTGCGGGTCCTGCGCACGCTGAAGCTGGAGAAGGAAGCGCGGCGCCTGGCGCTCCAGACTTTGATCGCGAGGGGCCTGTGACCGCCGGCGCCTCCTATCTGATCGAAGCCTTCATCGAGATGATCGTTGCAGAGCGCGGCGCCTCCCCCAACACCGTCGCCGCCTATGAGCGGGACCTGAAGGACTTCTCCGACCATCTGAAACGACGAACACCGCAGGACGCGACCGCCGGAGATATCCGGCGCTATCTCGACCGGATGGCCGCCGACGGTCTCGCCCCCAAGACAGCCGCGCGCCGTCTGTCCGCCCTGCGCCAGTTCTACCGCTTCCTTCATGCGGAGGGCATGCGGGAGGACGACCCGACGACGGCGGTCGACATGCCCCGCCTGGGCCGGGCGTTGCCCAAACTGCTGTCCGAGGACGAGGTCGACGCGCTGCTCGACGCGGCCCGCGCGCGCTCCGGCGCGGAGGCCGTGCGTCTGCTCGCCATGGTCGAGATCCTGTATGCTACGGGCCTGCGCGTCTCCGAACTCGTCGGGCTGCCCCTATCTGCCGTGGCGCGCGATCCGCGCCTGGTCCTGGTCCGCGGCAAGGGCGGCAAGGAAAGGCTGGTCCCGTTGAGCGAGCCGGCCCGGGCGGCCCTGGACGCGTATCTCGACATCCGCGCGCGCTTTCTGCCTGCCGGACGGTCCGACCACCTGTTCCCCTCGCGGGGCAGGCGCGGCCACCTGACCCGCGAGCGGTTCGCCCAGCTCCTCAAGGAGCTGGCGCTGGAGGCCGGGATCGATCCGCGAAAGGTCTCGCCGCATGTCCTGCGCCACGCCTTCGCGACCCATCTCCTCAACCGGGGTGCCGACCTGCGCAGCGTGCAGAAGATGCTGGGACACGCCGACATTTCGACGACGCAGATCTATACCCATGTGCTGGAAGCGCGCCTGAAGGCGCTGGTCGAGACGCATCACCCGCTGGCGCGCCGCGCCGCGCGTTGAGGCTAAGATCCAGGGCTTGCTCGCCGCCCCGCTGCGTCGGCTCTATTCTTCGGCTGCCGCCACGGCCTCGAAATCGACCGGGACGCCCGGCCTGTCCTTGCCCGTGCGGATCACCTGGATGGTTTGCACGGTCGTGACATGGGGCCGCGAGGTCAACCGGGTCGTTATGCTGTTCTCGTGCGCCGTGTTGCGGGCGACGATCTTGAGAAGGAAGTCGGCCGCGCCGCGCACCATGTGGCACTCCCGCACTTCCCGCCAGTCGCGCATCTCCGCCTCGAAGGCCGCGAGCACCGTTTCCGACTGGCTGTCGAGACCAACCAGTGCGAAGAACAGGACCTCGAAGCCCAATGCCTCCTGATCGACATCGGCGTGATAGCCCCGGATATAGCCCGCCTCCTCCAGCGCGCGCACCCGCCGCAGACAGGGCGGGGCCGAGATACCGGCCCGCTTGGCCAGTTCGACATTCGTCATGCGCCCGTTGTCCTGGAGGTCGCGCAGGATCTTCAGGTCGATTTCGTCCAGCTTGACGCGCCGCATGCGCCGATACGCCTCCCCTTGCACCGGGATTGCGGCCATGCTTGAACGGGCGACCCATCGGGCGCGCCGGCATCGTGCCGCAGAAGGAATGTGCGCGGCAATATTGCCCGCGCGCAATAATATTTCAAGACGGGACATCGGACCGTGCCGGACAGACCGCCGCGAAGCCTAGCCTGGCCATGAACCAGCCCCCCACGAAAACCTCCCTGTCCGACCTGTCCGTCTGGGCCCTGAGCGAGGGCCATCTGGGCATGGAGAACCAGGCACTGGGCCTGGCGGAGGCGCTGGGGGTCGAACCCGTGGTCAAGCGTCTGTGGCCGCGCGCGCCCTGGTCCTGGCTGCCGCCGCGCCTGTGGGTCGCAGGGACCCGGGCGCCGGGTCCGAAGGGCGATCCGCTGACCCCGCCCTGGCCGGACCTCGTGATCAGCAGCGGCAAGCGCGCGGCGCCGGCGGCTCTCGCGATCAAGCGGGCGAGCGGCGGGCGCACGGCGGTCGTCCATATCCAGACCCCGCCCCTGCCCTTCTCCGCCTTCGACCTTCTCGTCCTGCCCGCCCATGACGGGCGCTCGGGGCCGAACGTCTTCGTGACCCGGGCAGCGGTCCACCGGGTGACCCGGGAGAGGATCGACGCCGCCGCCGAGCGGTTCGCGCAGAAGATCGCGCACCTCCCTGCGCCCCGCGTGGCGGTCCTGATAGGCGGCTCGAACAATCGCTATGCCCTCACGCCGGATATCGTGACCCGGATGGCCGAGCAGCTGGCCACGCTCGCCCGTGACTTGGGCATCGGCCTTCTCGTCACGCCGTCCCGCCGGACAGGCGCCGAAAACGAAGCCATCCTGCGCGACACCTTTGCGGGTCTGCCGGCCGAGGTCTGGGATGGTACCGGCGACAACCCCTATTTCGCCTGGCTGGGCCTCGCGGACTGGATTCTTGTCACGCAGGACAGCGTCTCGATGACGTCGGAGGCCGTGTCGACCGGCAAGCCGGTCTACGTGGTCGGCCTCGACGGCACCTCGCGCCGGATCGACGACTTCCATGCCGGTATGCGCGAAGCGGGCTATACGCGGTCTTTTGAGGGGACGCTCGACCGCTGGCACTACGACCCGCCGGACGACACGGCAAAGGCAGCGCTTGCGGTACGCAGGATGCTGGCACAACGAGGTATGATCTAGACGCAACGCGTGGGAACAGTCCGAAGGACCGGCCGGCAAATTCGGCTGCGCTTGCATCGCCAATCTTGCGACTCTAATTATGGGTGCGCACCGGTTCGAGAGGGGTCTGCCGGTGCCGCCGCCCCATCGGCCTTTACGACCCATCGACAGGGATCACAGACATGCCCGAGACGCATCGCGACAAGGTGCTCATCATCGGCTCCGGCCCGGCCGGCTACACGGCAGCGATCTATACAGCACGGGCGAGCCTGAGCCCGCGCATGGTCATGGGCATGGAGCCGGGCGGGCAGCTGACCATCACGACCGACGTCGAGAACTACCCGGGCTTCGCCGATGTCATCCA
>CAYGKX010000105.1:0-637 GCA_964350225.1 uncultured Rhodospirillaceae bacterium
CGGGCGGCGGGGCGGAGGCGGCACGCGCCGCCCGGGCCGGCGGCGCCGTGCCCCCGGCGCGCGGACGCGTGTCGGCGGTCATCTCGGCCGAGGCGGCGGCATCCGGCCGCAGCACCGTATGCTGGTCCAGTTCCGCGTCGCCATGGATCAGCGACCGGAAGTCGGCGATCGACTGCGGGCGGTTCTGCTCCAGCACCTCGAGCGCCTTGTCGATGGCGTGCAGCAGGTGTGCCGAATAGGCACCGGCGGCGATCTCGGAGGCCGGCGGATTGGGATCGTCCTCTCCGCGCATCACGGCGCCTGCACGGCGGGGCGCCTCGACCGGCCGCTGGCCGGTCACCGCGCGGTAGAGGGTCGCGCCGAGAGCGTAGATATCGGTCCAAGGTCCCTGGACCGTGTCCGTCTCATACTGCTCGTAGGGCGCATAGCCGGCGGTGACGATGCTGGTGAGCGCCCGGCTGTGGGAGCCCATCGCCTGGCGGGCGGCACCGAAATCGATCAGGACCGGGGAGCCGTCCTTCCGGATGAATATGTTGCCCGGCTTGATGTCCCGGTGGGCGAAATCGGCCTTGTGAACTTCCTCCAACCCGTCCAGCAGGGGGTCGAGGAAGTCATGGATCTCTTCCTCGGAGAGCTT
>CAYGKX010000105.1:705-10653 GCA_964350225.1 uncultured Rhodospirillaceae bacterium
GAGGGTCCGCGCCTCCATGCTGAACCGGTCGAGGCCCCATTCGAAGTCGTCGTTATGGTTGCCGCTCGCCGGATGGACCGTGACGGCGTCGTTCGACCGGGTCGCGATCCCGACCGGCATGTATTCCTTGATCGCGACCGCGCGGTGGAGGTTGTCCTCCGCCTTGTAGGTGATGCCGAATCCGCCGATCCCGAGCACCTTCTCGATGACATAGTCGTCGAGCTGGTAGCCCGGCGGCAGCGTATTGCTTGTGCGTTCCGCCATGGGGACCGGTCCCTGAAGGGTCGCGCGCGATCGGATCGTTAGCGCCGGATTCCGCGGCGCGGCATGTGCCGCACCGACGGTCGGGTTCAGAATAGCCCTACGTTGGGATACCCGGCAACCGTGCCCGAATTAGGGCGCTGGCGGGTCCTGGACGGCTAATGCAGGCGCAGCTCGCCGTCGACGAAACGGTATTCCGCCGGGCTGATCAGCTGGGCGCTCGCGACGCGCACCAGATGAAGGGCGCCGTCGAGATTATCTTCCCAGAAACGCAAGAAGCGCCGCAAAACGGGATATTGCGGCGCTATATCGAGCTCCTGCCAGACATACGACTGCAGAAGGTTCGGGTGATCGGGCATGTGATAGATGATCTCGGCTGTGGTGAGCCGGTGGTTCCGAAGCTGGAGCTTCAAAGACATGGTCGTTCGGCCTCCATGACTTGTTCCCCCAAACAGAGGCCAATAGTCTGCAAAGCAGCAATTTACCCGCGCAACAAAAATATAATATTTTCAGCATTTTAGCAGCCTTGCCATGAGAGTGCTGCCATCGACTGGTCAGCCGCCGGGGCCGCCTGGCGCGAGCGTTTGCAGCGATTGACAGGCGCCCGCCCCTCGGTGCTGGATGCCGTCAATCATTTCCGCCGGAGCGCCCCATGCTGAACCCCGATCTGTTCGCGGCCTATCTCGCTGCCGTCACCCTGCTCCTCCTCATGCCGGGGCCGATCGTGACCCTGGTGATCGCCAATTCGCTCGCCCACGGCACGCGGACGGGCCTCTTCACGGCGTGGAGCGCGGGGATCGGCAACGCGGTCCTCGTCGCCGGCGGCGCGCTGGGGCTGACCGCCCTTCTCGCGCTTGCCTCCGGCGTCTTCGAATGGGTGCGCTGGGCCGGCGTCGCCTATCTCGTCTGGCTCGGCCTCAAGGAATGGCAGCGGGTCTTCAAGCCCCTTGCCGAGGGCACCGAACTGCCAAAGCCGAAAAAGCGGCATGTCTTCGGGCAAAGCCTCCTGGTCGCCGTGACGAACCCGAAGACGATCCTGTTCTATGCCGCGTTCTTCCCGCAGTTCCTCGACACGGCCCTGCCGGCGGGGCCGCAGCTGTTGATCATGTCCGTTTCCCTTGTCGCGCTCGGTGTCGTCCTCGACAGCGGCTACGCGCTGCTCGCCGGGCGGCTGCGTGGCTGGCTGACCAATCCGCGCCGCATCCGGGCGCGCCACGGCATTACCGGGACCCTCCTCATGGGCACGGGCCTCGGACTGGCCCTCGCCCGGAAGTAGGGCGCCTCACTCCGGGATGGCGAGGTGCGGCGGGGCGGTGACGAGGTTTTGCTCGCACCAGCGATAGACCGGCAGCATCTTCTTCAGATGCGCAAAGCTCCAGTCGACGAAGGCGGCCGAATGAACCTCCGGCGGCAGGGGCCCTTCGTGGACGGCGACGAGGCCCTTCCGTTTGAGGAGTTCGCTGCGCGGGTGGTCCCTGTCGTAGGGTGCCGGCACACGCTTTAGCGCATCGGGGCTGCCCAGCCGATATCCCGCCTTCTCGACCTCCGCCACCGCCTTCGCGAGCTTGCCGCCACTGCCGTCGGCGGCGACCGCCTCGCGATACACGGCGATGCCGTCCTTCGACAGCATGTAGCTGCCGGCCGCGACCAGTACCTTGCCCGGTTCGACATGGACGTAGAAGACCGGGCCATTCTCCGGCCGGCCGGGTTGGCGGAACCGGATTCCCAGATGCGTCTTGTAGGGACCGCCGCCCTTGGCGAAACGGACATCCCGGTTGATCCGGAAGATCGACCCGTTCACCCGCGGCTCCACCTCGATATTCTCGGCGATTTCGAACAGCCGATCCCCCAGCGCGTCGACGAAGGCGACCGCTGGCGCGAGCCAATGGGCCTCGTAGTCCGCGCGGTGTTCGTCGAACCAGGGCTTCTCGTTGTTGGCGGCCAAATTTTCGAGAAAGGTGAAGGTCTCTTTCGGGAAGCCCTCGAAGGACATCGGTATCTCTTTCGTCGGAGGAGAGGCGTTTGACGTTCTATATCCGTTCCAGGACACTAGGCAAGGCGGCGGTGGCTGCGACCCCCAGTCCCCACGATTCAGTGTTGGGTCGCCGAAAGCGCATTGGTCCGGAACGGGCAAATCGGCGATATCTGGCCCCCGGATCGAGACGTCACCATCGGGAGAAAGCACCATGAAGATCCTCGCCATCGTCCACCGCGTCGACCGTCCGGACGAGGAGTTTGCGCCCCATCTGGCGGCGGAAGCCAAGGAAGCCCTCACGATGTGGGCGGACGACGACATCCGGGAGCTGTACAGCCGCGTCGACGGCAAGGGGGCGGTGATCGTCTTCGAGGCGGCGGACGGCGACGCCGCGGATGCCCTGATGCAGCGCCTGCCACTGGTTCAGGCCGGGCTCCTGACCTATGAGCTCTATCCCGTGAAACCCTACCGCGGCATCGCGGCGGCGGCCCAGGCCTGACCCGGATCGGATCCCCCACACACCCGGTCCCATCTACCCGTCCAACCACCCGGCCCGCGACCGGTTGCCGCAAGGCTGGGCAAGCGTCGACCTTGGGTTTATATCTGCGCCATGAACATCGTCCTTCCCATTGCCATCGGTGTCACCTTCCTGGCCGTAGTCGGCGTCCTCCTGGCGGGCGTTTTCGGCATGGCCAAGGGGGGCGAGTTCAACCGCAGATACGGCAACAAGCTGATGCGGGCCCGCGTTCTGCTTCAGGGCATCGCGATCGGCCTTCTTTTCCTTCTGTGGCTGACAACCAAGGGCGGCAGCTGACCGCATGGTCAAGCTGGACAAGATATATACCCGGGGTGGCGACAAGGGACTGACCTCGCTCTCCGACGGAAGCCGTGTGCCCAAACACGACCGGCGCGTCGCCGCCTACGGCACGGTCGACGAGGCGAACGGCGTCATCGGCCTCGCCCGCCAGCATACCCAGGGCGAGGTCGACACGATGCTGGGGCGCATCCAGAACGACCTGTTCGACGTCGGCGCCGATCTCGCGACCCCCATCGAAGATGAGCCTAAATACCCGCCGCTGCGGATCGTGTCCGCCCAGGTGGAACGGCTGGAGCGGGAGATCGATGCGCTGAACGCGGAGATCGCGCCGCTCAAATCCTTCATCCTGCCCGGCGGCGCGCCGGCGGCGGCCTGGCTGCATCTTGCCCGCACGGTCGTGCGCCGGGCGGAGCGCGAGGTGACGGCCCTGGCCGAGACGCAGGAGATCAATCCGCCGGCCCTCCACTACCTCAACCGCCTGTCCGATCACCTGTTCGTCCTGGCCCGCGCCCTGAACGACAATGGCCGGAGCGACGTCCTGTGGGTGCCCGGCGAGAACCGGTGACGGGGGCAGACTCGCCCTAACGCCCGCCGCCGACCTTCGGCGCCGGCTTCAGGATGAAGTGACGCAGCGGCGCCGTTCGCGTCGGCCCTTCGACGCGAAAACGCCCCCCCACCAGAAGGCGGCCACCCCGCCAGGATATCTGCGGCCTCTCGGCGCCACGGGCCGCGGCAAGCCGGAATTCAAACAGATAGGGGGCCTCGCTCTTTTCGTCGCAGGCGCAGAAGGCGAGGACGAGTTCCACCGCCCGCGCCAGCGGCTTGCCCTCTGAGATCGGCCCGCTGAGGATCCGGCCGCTGGTCAGGCGCCAGTCCAGCCGCGCCCAGGAAGAGAAGACACTGACCGGCCGATCCGCCGGTGCGCGCAACTGAATCGCGATCCGCACGACCTTGCCCGCATTCCGTTCGACGAAGGCGGCAAAGACGCCGAGCCGCTGCCGGTCGCCCTTTCGGTCGGTCGCGTCGAGGGGGCCGGCGAAGACCGCTTCGATGCCTGTTTGCGCCCCCGAGGGTGAACTGCCGAGGAAGAAGCCGATCGCGGCGAGCGCCGGGACGGACGACCATCGGCGAAGCGCGCGACGGAACGGGTGGAGGGAGGAGCGACTGGACAGGCGGGCGTTGGCTTTCATTCAGGCGACCCTGGCGGCGGTACCGGTACCAGGCGGGGCACCGGTCGCGATGTCCGGCGCCACGCTGGCAAGGCGGAGCGCGTGCAATTCAAGGGGCGCTTCGCGGCCCCGCAACGAAATGGCCCCGACGCTGTCCGCGATGACGGTCTCGGGCATTTGGGCGATGCCAACCAGGCTTTCCGACGCAAGGCAGTCGACGCCCCGGTCGCGGCAGGCCTGTTCGATCCGGGAGGCGGTGTTGACGACATCGCCGATCAGCGCGATCTCCCGCTTCCAATCGCCCAGTTCGCCGGCCACGACCGGGCCGGCATGGAGAGCCGCCCGTGCGTTGAGGGCCTCACCGAACCGGGCCTCGTAATCGGCGCTGTTTTGCGCGAGGACCCGGCGGATGTCCGCCCAGGCCTCCAGCGGCCGGCCGTTCGCCTTGCGGTCGCCCACGGGCCAGGTCGCGATCACTTCGTCCCCGACATAGCGATAGATGTCGCCGCCCGCCTCGACGATGGCGGGGGTAACGTCGAATATGAAACGATTGAGCAGGTCGAGAAAGCGGCGATGCCCGATCCGCTCCGCGATCGCCGTGGAGCCCACGAGATCGAGGAAAAGGAAGATCCGCTCCTCTTCCCGAGGCCGGTGATAGCGTCCGGCGAAGAAATTCGAGAGCGCGCTGGTGCCCAGCATCAGCCGGATCACCATGACGAAGTTGATCAGGATGGCGGCGACGACGGAGAAGAGCGCGGTATTCAGCAGCGAGTCCCTGGACGGGCCGACATCCACACCCGTCGCGGCGCTGACGGCCAGCCCCGCCGCCGCCTCGCCGACCAGAACGCCCATGGCGTAGACCGCCGACTTGATCATCAGATAGCGGCCGACCGGCTGACGCCGAAGCCAGCGTCCGGGCGCGGCATTGAAGTAATAGAGGTCGGCGGCGACCACCGGCGTGGCGATGAAGAGCCCGGTCACGATGCCGCGAATGAAACCGGCCCAGGCCGGGTCGGTGATCAGGTAGCCGAACACGCCGCCGGCCGCCATGCTCAGCAGGATGACCCAGAAGAGGATCGACAGCCGTACGCGGTCGCGCCGGGTCATGCCCGGACCGGAGGTGCGGGAGGCATCAGGATCGTGTGCAGACCCATACCCTGACATGGCAGAAGCCGGCCGCCCGCTTGCGGCACTGCGCCTCCGCCCGCGCAACGGCACCTGCCCTGGTGGGCGCATAGCCGTACCCGAAGGTGCCGGTATAGACGAGGCGCCGCCGGTTCGTGCCGAATTCCTCTTTCATCAGGCGTTCGGCCGACACTGCGGCACAGCCGCCGCGAAAGGTCACGATCGTACGGCACAGGACGTTCGGGCATTTCTTGAGCGCCATGGACTGAGCATCGGTCTTCCGGGCAAAGTTGTAGCCGACGCCATAGGCGCCATTGGTTGCGTTATAGGCGATCGCACCCCAGGTCGCGGGACGCGGTTGGCCCTCCGCCGGCGGGGTTCCCATCAGGGTTGTGCCGAATGCGATGGCGGCGATTGCCGTTGCGGCACGCGCGGCGCCGGTACGATAAAGGATCCGGGCGAGGCGGAAAGCGGGTTCGAACATGGTCCACCCCCTGCTTCGATCCGTTGCAGGATAGCAGCTTGCCGGCACGGGGTCATGGCGCACGGGCGCACGGCGGCATTTGGGACCGGCACCCTTGCGCGGAGACATCGGGCACCCCACTCTCTGCCGGCACGAAGGAGACACCATGACAGACCAGACAGCCGAACCGGGCGGCACGCCCCTTCCCGAACCGCGTATCGTTTCCCTGCTGGCCAGTGCGACCGAGATTGTCGCCGCCCTCGGCTTTGGCGACCGGCTCGTCGGCCGCTCGCACGAATGCGACCACCCGCCCGGCCTGGACGGCCTGCCGCCGCTGACCGAGCCGAAATTCAGCCTCGACGGCACCAGCCGCCAGATCGATGACCGGGTCAAGGACCTGGTCCATAACGGTCTCGCGGTCTACCGGGTCGACGAGGACATGCTGCGCGATCTGGCGCCGACGGTGATCGTGACCCAGGACCAGTGCCAGGTCTGTGCCGCGAGCCTGGAAGACGTCGAGGCGGCGGTCTGCACCTGGACGGGCACGCCGGCGCGCATCGTCTCCCACAACCCGAACTGCCTGGACGACCTGATGCGCGACTTCCGCGAGACCGCGGCGGCGCTGGGTGTGCCGGAGCGGGGCGAGGCGCTGGTCGACGACGTCTCCGGCCGCATCGCGGCGGTCCGCGAGCGGGCACGCGACCTGCCGGACAAGCCCCGGGTCGCGTCGATCGAGTGGATGGATCCGCTTTTCGCCGCCGGCAACTGGATGCCCGAACTGATCGAGGCGGCGGGCGGCATCAACCTGTTCGGCGAGGCCGGCGTCCATTCCGGCGAGATCGAGTGGGACCCGATCCGCGCCGCCGACCCGGACGTGCTGCTCATCATCCCCTGCGGCTTCGGCATGACGGAGATCGAGCGCGACATGCCGGTGATCGAGGCGCTGCCCGGCTGGGCGGAGATGACGGCGGTCAAGACCGGCCGGGTCTACGTCGCCGACGGCCACCAGTATTTCAACCGCCCCGGCCCCCGCCTTGCCGACAGCGCCGAAATGCTCGGCGAGATGCTCCACCCCGAGGTCTTCGATTTCGGCTACCGGGGCACCGCGTGGCGGGTGTGGCAGGGGTAGCCGGCGCTTGCCGGCCCCCATCGGATCGATGACGAACCAGACGCCCATGCCCGAAATCCCCTATTTCGGCCTGCCCTGGCGCCCGCTCGGGATCGGGCTGGCGTTGCTGCCGATCTCCGGCCTGTTCGTCGCGACCATGTGGGCCATCGTCTCGGGTGCCGCACCGCTCGGGCTCGACCGGACGGTGCTGGCGATCTACGTGCTGCCGACGGCACTCGCCCCCTTCTTCGCGCTGGATGTCCTGTTTCTTCTCCGCGCCTGGCGCATCTTCCACCTGATCTGGCGTGGGACGCCGGCCCAGGCGGAGATCCTGTCGATCGAGGACGACACCAACAGCCTCGGCGGCCGCACCGGCCGCTCCATCCTCCGCGCCCGCCTGACGCCGGAGGGCGGCGAGCCCATCGACCTGCGCGTCCGGCTCAAGTGCGAGTCGGAAATGGCTGCGGCGGCATTGCCGGAGGGATTGCCGGTGGTCTACGACCCGCGAAAGCCGAAGCGGGTTCTGGTCGACGTATCGGTTCCGGGCGCGCGGTACTGAGAGAGGCAGAGGATCGAGGTGTCGCGGCGTATGGCGCGCGTTAGACCCGCTCGCTCGCCCTGACCTTCTCGCTCGCGCTCTTCAACTGACCGCAGGCAGCCATGATGTCGCGGCCGCGCGGGGTGCGGACGGTCGCGGTCAGGCCCCGGTCGTGGACGATGTCGGCGAAGCGCTTCACCGCGCCGGCCGTCGAGGTCTCGTAGGCGGCGCCCGGCCAGGGGTTGAACGGGATCAGGTTCACCTTCGCCGGAATGCCCTCCAGAAGGTCGACCAGGGCGTGGGCGTCCTCCGGCCGGTCGTTCTTGTCCTTCAGCATGACATATTCGAACGTGATGCGCCGGGCGTTGTTGACCCCGGGATAGGCGCGGCAGGCGTCGAGCAGGTCGGCGATCTTGTACTTCTTGTTGATCGGGACGATCTCGTCGCGGACCTCGTCGGTCACGGCGTGGAGCGAGACGGCGAGGTTCACGCCCAGCTCTTCCCCGCAGCGGGCCATCATCGGGACGACGCCGGCGGTCGACAGGGTGAGCTTCCGGCGCGAGATCGCGAGACCTTCGCCGTCGGTCATGATCTTCAGGGACGTCGCGACATTGTCGTAGTTATAGAGCGGCTCCCCCATCCCCATCATGACGATGTTGGTGATGTTGCGGTCCTCCGCCGGGCTCGGCCATTCGTCGAAGGCGTCGCGCACGATCATCAGCTGCCCGACGATCTCCGCCGGCGTCAGGTTGCGGACGAGCTTTTGCGTACCGGTATGGCAGAAGCGGCAGGTCAGGGTGCAGCCGACCTGGGAGGAGATGCAGACCGTGCCCCGCTCCCCATCCGGGATGTGCACGCACTCCGCCTCGTTGCCGTCTGCAAAGCGCAGGAGCCATTTCTGGGTGCCGTCCTCGGACTTCTGGTGGACGACGACCTGGGGCCGGTCGAGCGAATAGCGCTCCGCCAGCTTCGCCCGCAGGCCCTTGCCGAGGTTCGTCATGACCTCGAAGTCGCGCGCGCCGCGATAGTAGATCCAGTGCCAGAGCTGTTTGACCCGGAAGGCCGGCTCGCCGCGGCCCGCTATGACCTCACCAAGCTCCGCGCGTGACCGGCCGACCAGCGACGGCTTGTCCGGTGCTGAGGCGGGCAGGAATTCCTCGACGGCTTTCAGGGCATGTTCCATGGCGCGAGAGATAGAGGCGCGAAGCGCCGGTGACAAGACGGCTTCGCGATCAGGCGTGGCCCGACAGGTCCGTGATCGTCGGCGCGTCGCCGCAAAGCGGGCAGGCCGGATCGCGGCGGACCCTCATTGTCCGGAACTCGGCCGACAGGCCGTCATAGACGAGGAAGCGGCCCGACAGGCTGTCGCCAAGACCCAGCAGTTCCTTCAGAACCTCCGTCGCCTGGAGGGAGCCGACGACGCCGGCCACGGCGCCGAAGATGCCGGCCTGGTCGCAGCGTGGCACCATGCCCTCCGGCGGCGGGTCGCGGAAGAGGCAGCGATAGCAGGGATTGTCGCCGGCCTCGTAGGCGCGAAACGTCGAGACCTGCCCCTCGAAGCGGAGGAGCGCGCCCGAGACCAGCGGCGTCTTCGCGAAGTAGCAGGCGTCGTTCAGGAGATAGCGGGTTCCGAAATTGTCGCTGCCGTCCGCGACGAGGTCGAAACGGGCGATCTCTTCCGCGGCGTTGGCGGCGGACATCCGGGCGGGGATCGCCTCGACGACGATGTCGGGATTGAGCGCGCGGATCGCGTCGACGGCGCTGTCGACCTTGGGCCGCCCGACGTCGCCCGTCGAATGGACGATCTGGCGCTGCAGGTTGGTCAGGTCGACCCTGTCGTCGTCGATCACCCCCAGATGGCCGACCCCGGCCGCGGCGAGATAGAGGAGAAGCGGCGCGCCGAGCCCGCCCGCGCCGACGACCAGCACCTTGGATCGGAGAAGCTTCGCCTGCCCTTCTTCCCCGACCTCGTCCAGGATGACGTGCCGGGCATAGCGTTCGAGCTGGTCGTCGGAGAGTTCCTCGGGCGGCTCGTCGGGGCGGCTTGCGGTCATAACCCCTCGAAGAGCGCCGTCGAGAGATAGCGTTCGGCGAAGGAGGGCAGGATGGCGACGATCGTTTTGCCCGCCATATCCGGACGCGAGCCGACCTCAAGCGCCGCGGCAATGGCGGCGCCCGACGAAATCCCGACCGGCAGCCCCTCGACCCGAGCGGCCTCCCGCGCCGTCTTGAAGGCAACGTCGTTGTCGATGCGGACGACCTCGTCGATCAGCGCGGTGTCGAGATTGTCCGGCACGAAGCCGGCGCCAATGCCCTGGATCTTGTGCGGTCCGGGAGAGCCGCCGCCGATCACGGGCGAGTCCGCCGGTTCGACGGCGATCGCCTTGAACGCCGGGTTCTGACCCTTCAAGTAGCGGCTGGCGCCGGTGATGGTGCCGCCGGTGCCCACGCCGGCCACGATGGCGTCTATGTTGTGCCCGCTGTCTTCCCAG